>JAIBJL010000095.1 GCA_020029545.1 Gammaproteobacteria bacterium | reverse complement strand
GATGCGTTCGACAGCGTGCGCTTGAGCCGCGTTCAATGGCGGCGCTGCCGCGATAGGGGCAGCAGGGTGCACCACCGAAGTCTCGGCCACTTCGCCTTGCTCGACGTAGCCGCGCTTGACCAGTTCGCGCAACGTTGCGCCCGAGGCGCCGACGGCGGTTGCCAGGCCGTCGGCCGTTGCTTGCTCGACATGCCGCAGATGGTCGATGACGGCGCGCATCCTGGTAGCTCGCTGCGGCAGCTCGGTGTCAGCTTGTTCGCGGCCTTGCGCCGTCAGGCGCCACACCTTGCGCTGGGCATACAGCGGCGCGTTAGTGCGCAACGCGACCGGCAACGCGGCCATCAGCACCTCGCCGATCGGATGACGATAATAGTCGGCCGCCCAGGTCAGCAATTCGAGTAACGCAGGATCGAAAACCGGTTCGCTGTCCAGGACGCCGCTGGCGCTGCGCAGTTTGGCTGCTGGCACCTCGCTGCTGTCGCGCTGTTGGATCACGATGCCGATGACGCGGCGCCGACCGAACGGTACCAGCACACGCTGTCCGGGCTGAATCGTCCGACCGTTGTCAGGTGCGCGGTAATCGAAAATCCGCCGCAACGGCGTGTCGATCGCGACACCGATGATCACTGGTGACTCGCGCGTCGAGTTGTACACAAAAGCTGTGGATAACTCTGTGGGTAGAGTGGGACCAAGCGACTCAAGTACACGATTCTGCAGCAGGTTCGGGAGGCGCCAATAATTTGATCAACTCGGTTATTGCGAAGCAAAACAGCGGCTTAGCAGTTCACAGTATTCGCGGTTGCGCGTCTTGACATCGTTCTGTCATTTGCCCTCCGGCCTGTTAGTAACATCGTATGTGCAAGCCGTTCGCAAATGACTGATTCTGCAAGATTCTGCCTTGTCGTGGTCGGTCCGCCGACGCCTCTGCCGCAGGCAGCCCTTGCGCAAGCGGCTAACCATTAGCGGGTCGTTAGCGGGGTGCGTTTCCGGCAATGCGCGCCACCGGGAGCCAGGCAGCTGCCTGCTGAGGTGGCCATTCGACGGTTGAGATGGTAGCAAGCGAGCGCGGGCCGATGACGACGACCGCCAGGGCCATCTCCGGCCGAGGCTGAAAGCTCAGCGCGATCCAGGGCTCGCTGATCGGCGCGCTACCGAACCATTCGCCGTCCCGCAGCGCGAAGACGCATTGGCGAGTAGCGCTGAGGAGCGGCACGCCGAGCGCTTTGGCCATGGATTCCTTCAAGGTCCACAACGCATAAAACACTCGTTCGCGTTCAGCGTCGGCCAGCGATTCCAGCAGTTCGATCTCTGCGGGATCGTATGCGAATTTTGCCAGTGCCAGCAGATTACGCGCCCGGGTCCACTCGATATCCACGCCGATGCGGCAATCTGGCGGACCATAGGCGACCGCCGCCCAGCCGCCGCTATGACTCAAACTCGAAGGTTCCTGCCGTCCACGCAGCGCTGCGGCGCGCAAGGCACGACTGACCGCAAATTCCTGGCGGGATCGGTTGCCGCGTAGAACGGAGTAACGATGGCGATCTGCCTCGCTAAGTCGCTGCGGATCGAAATGGCGTTCCGCCTCGGGGGTTCCGAGCCATACGGCGACTGTCACCTGGTGAGTTCTCTTCTCTGGAGGCGGCGTGTGAAATCAAGTGCGACGGACTCTTTAGTTCTCTGTTAGTTCATCCGCTTGAAGATCAGCGAGGTGTTCACGCCGCCGAAAGCGAAATTGTTGTTCATCACATATTCGCAGTTGAGCGAGCGCCCGCCATTCATGATGTAGTCCAGCTCGCCGCATCGTTCGTCCACGGATTTCAGGTTGAGCGTTGGCGCGAACCAATCGCTGTTCATCATTTGAATGGTGACCAGGCTCTCGATGGCGCCGCATGCCCCGAGCGTGTGGCCGATGTGGCCCTTCAGCGAGCTCAGGAAAACACGCTTGCCGAAGAGCTGATTCGTTGCCTGGGTTTCGGCGATGTCGCCTTGTTCCGTGGCCGTGCCATGTGCGTTGATGTAACCGATCTGGTGCGGTGAGATGCCCGCATCGTCGATGGCCAGCTGCATGGCGATGCGCATGGTCTCGATATTCGGATGCGTCAGATGATCGCCATCGGAGTTGCTGCCGAAACCGATGAGTTCGGCGTGAATCCGCGCGCCGCGGGCCCTGGCGTGTTCATACTCTTCCAGCACCAGTGTGCTCGCGCCTTCACCGATCACCAGGCCGTCCCGTTCACGATCGAACGGTCGCGGCGTGGCAGTAGGGGTATCGTTCAGCGTGCTCGTGGCATAGAGCGTATCGAACACCGCCGCCTCGCTGGGACAGAGTTCCTCGGCGCCACCGGCCACCATCATGGGCACGCGGCCGAACTTGATCGATTCATACGCATAACCAATGCTTTGACTACCCGAGGTGCAGGCACTGCACGCCGGGATCACGCGACCCTTCATGCCGAAGTGCACACCGATATTGGCGGCAGTGGTATGCGGCATCAGCCGCAAATACGTGGTCGCGTTGATGCCGCCGACATCGCCGCTGGCAATCATGGCGCCGAAATCGCGAATCGCGTCGGTACTGCCGGTGCAAGAGCCGTAGGCCACACCCATGGCGCCGGTGCGGATCTCCGGCTCGTTGAGCAGGCCGGCATCTTCCAGAGCAAATTCCGTGGCGCGAGTTGCCAGTAACGACACTCGTCCCATGGTGCGCGTGACCTTGCGGGTGTAATGGGGTGGTGTCTTGAAGTCGAGGATCGGTCCCCCTAGCCGGGTATTGAGGCCGATGAAACGATCCCATTCGGGCATATGCGCGATGCCGCTGGCATTGGCGCGCAACTTGCTCTCGATCTGCGTCCAGCTGTCGCCCAAGGCCGTGATACCGCCCATGCCGGTGACCACCACGCGTTTTATTGTTTTGCTCATCAACACATTCCGCCGTTCACCGAGATGACCTGGCGAGTGATATACGCCGCGCCATCCGACATGAGATAACTTACCAGGCTGGCCACTTCCTCAGCTTCACCGAGGCGTCCGGCCGGCACGGCTTTGAGCATTTCATCGAGTGCCGCCCCCTCGAGCATCTCCGTCCGGATCGGACCGGGCGCAACGCAATTCACCGTGATCGCCCGGCTGGCCAGTTCCACCGCCAACGCTTTGGTGGCGCCGATGATGCCCGCCTTGGCGGCACTGTAGTTCACCTGTCCACGATTACCCATGACCCCGGAGACCGAGGACAAGGTGACGATGCGACCGGGCGCCCGGCGGCGGACCATCGGCATGATGACTGGGTGAAGGACATTATAGAGTCCGTCCAGGTTGGTGCGCAGGACCGCGTCCCAGTCTTCGCCGCTCAAGGCCGCAAAGGTACCGTCTCTGGTAATCCCCGCATTGCAGACCACGCCGTAGTAGGCCCCGTGAGCTTCGATATCCTCTGCAATGGCCACCTCGGTGGCTGCCCGGTCCGAGGCATCGAATTGCAGTAACCGCGGTTCCTGTCCAGCGGCCCTGACCAGCGCGCGCGTTTCCTCTGCCGCCGCCGTGTTGCTATGACAATGAACCACCACTCCATAGCCGTCATGAGCCAGTCGCGTTGCGATCGCGCGACCGATGCCGCGGCTCGATCCGGTGACCAGAATATATTTAGTCAATCGTCGACCCTGCGCGCAGCGCGTCTATGTCCGTTGGTCTGTAAGCCTTCACATCACCGACAGCGCGGCGTACGCCTTCTTCTTCAATGTCGCAGCTGAAGACTACCAGGGAATTCCCATCGCGCAGTTCGAGTTTCGCGGTGATCACCAAGCGCGCGCCGATCGCGAAAACCGGCACGGACGCACGATAAGAGCGAGATCCCAGCAGCAAGCCGATGGCAGGACGCTCGCCACGTTGCACATCTTCGATACCGGAGTAAACGCCCACCGTCTGCGCCATGTATTCGAGCCCCACCCAGGAGGGCACGCCCGTCGCATCGCACAACACGGAATCTTTGCGAATCGTGACGGCGGTGCGTGTGAAGTCCGGGCCGTAGTCGAGCAGTTCGTCCAGCAACAGCATGCGTCCGGCATGCGGCAGCACCGCGTCGATCGCATAGGCAGGTTGCGAATTCATGACGTGTGCGATCTCCTGCTTCATGCATTCCGGCAGGTTTGTGCCAGCGCGCGCAACCGGCGTCCGGACTGTGGGCCCGTATAAGGATTGGAACGATCCCATACATAGCCGGCGAGTACCGAACAAATCATACGCTTGATGCTGGGTTCGGGCCGCGGAAAGAAGATGACGTCCTGCAGGCTGCCGTCATACCAGCCGGACACAAAACTACGGAAGGTTTCGACGCCGTAAGACAAAGGTTCGCTGAAATCTTTGTCCCAATCGACGGCCTCGCCTTTGAACTGGCGATCCAGCACCGCGGCAGCGAGGCTGGCGGATTGCATCGCAATGGTGACACCCGAAGAAAAAACCGGGTCGAGGAATTCCGCTGCGTTACCCAGCAACGCAAAGCCCGGGCCGTGCATTCGAGTCACTTTGGCTGCGTAGCCGACCAGTTCGCCGACAGGCCGCGCCGGCTCGGCATCCTTGACGAGTTCCCGCAGCCGCGGCTCTTCGGCAATCATTTGCCACAGACGTTCTTCGTTCGTGCCGGTGAACTTCGCGTGGTGTTCGCGCGAAGCAACAATGCCCAACGAGGCAATGCCGTTGGAAAACGGAATCAACCAGCTCCACACTTCCGGTAACGTCGGGTGGACGCCGATACGAATTTTCTGCCGGTCGAACGCGCCTGACACGATACGATCCTTGACTTGCGTATACAGCGCCGCACGCACCGGAAACTCTGAAGGACGGTCCAGGTCGAGCAGGCGCGGCAAGGTACGTCCAAAGCCGCTCGCATCCAGGACGAACCGCGCTGCGTGCGTGCTGACTGTTCCGTCCGCCGCCTTGCTGGTCACCGATGGCATCGCACCGCTGAAATCCACCGCAGTGATCTCGACTTCGTAGCGGATTTCCGCCCCTTGTCGAGCCGCCTCGTTTGCCAGTATCTGATCGAAATCCGCGCGCTGAACCTGGAAGGTGAATGGGTGGCCGGGTGCGGACTTCTCGGCGAAGTTGAATTCCGATTCGCGCTGCGCGCGAACGAAGGTTGCCCCGTTCTTGAATTGAAAGCTGCGAGCCATCACCGCTTCGAGCATGCCTGCTTCCGCAAGGAATTCCATGCTGTTGGCGAGCAGGCTTTCGCCGATCGAGAAACGAGGAAAGCGCTGCTTTTCCAGCACCAGCACGCGATATCCCTTGCGAGTGAGCAGCGCTGCGGCAACCGAGCCAGCGGGACCTGCGCCGATAATGAGCACGTCGAGCATGTTCTAACCCCGAGACTGGAAGTTGATGGGTTGCGGCCTGATCAATTGCCGTCCGGCGCGAGCTTCAGTCGCTCGAACAAGACGGGTGGCGACATCAGGCACATTTCGCGGGTCGCGGCATTGACTGCCACCTGAACCGTTCTGCCTTTGGTCAGCCGCGCGCCACTGGCGGCATCCGTAATGAGATAGTCGATGGCCAGCCGGTATTCCCATTCGCGCAGCGTTGCCTGGACGGACACCTGCTGATTGAAGATCAAAGGTTTGATGTAGCGCACGTGCAAATCGATCACCGGCCACAGGAAGCCGGATACCAGCATCTCGTCATAGTTGTAGTTGAACTGAGTCAGCAGAGCGCAGCGAGCAATCTCGAAGTACTTCGCATAATTGCCGTGCCACACGATGCCGGCCGGATCGAGATCGTGAAACGGCACAGTCATGACGATGCGCGCCGAACGCTGTTCGATGGCCGGCAGCGCACTCATGCTGCGAGTGTGGGATCGCGACGCGTCAGCGTGCGCCACAGCAGCAAGGGAAACCGCCGCAGCATGCCGACGAACAACCGCGCATGGATGGCGCTGATGCGCAGATTATCGTGCAGCACATCGAAATGCGAGACGCCGTCCTGCGGATACCGCACGCGCGTCGGATAGCTCAGCACCCGGGTGCCTGCCCAGACCGATCGCACCATGATTTCGATATCGAAATCCATGCGGCGCGACATCTGGTGCTCCTTCCAGATCTGCCGGGTTGCCGTCAACGGGTAGATGCGAAAGCCGCACATGGAATCGCGGATCTCCAGTGAACAGGTGTTGATCCACACCCACAAGTGCGTGAGGTAACGACCGTAGCGGCGGGCTGCGGGCACGGAGGCGTCATACACTGCCTGACCGCTCACCAACGCGGCCGGATGCCTGGCGGACAGAGCCAGCAAGGCCGGCACATCGTGCACATCGTGTTGACCATCGGCATCGATCTGCAGCACGTGAGTGAAGCCACGGGCCGCTGCGGCGTCGCAACCGCTCATGACCGCCGCCCCTTTGCCGCCGTTCTCAGTCCGGGAGACGATGCTGAGCCAGGCCGCTTCGGCGTCGGCAAGTTGCTGGAGCACCGTGTTGCAAGCGGGGTCCGAACCGTCATTGACGATGATGCACGGCAGATCGAAGGCTTTGAGCCCACACACCACGGCGCCTATGGCGTCGGCATGATTGTAAAAGGGGATGACGATGCAGGTCTTCATGGCGGACCGGAAAATTTCACCGCGCCCGCCGAGCACGCTGTCTTCCCATCGAGATAATGGAAGTGAAGTGCATTGGCGGCGGCATCGAACTTCAGTGCCAGCGTCAGATGCATGCCCGGCGCGATGATGCGCATGAATTTGACGTTCGACAGTGCCTGGAACTGTCCGGCAATCGCGCAGTATTTCCGCCCAAATTCAATGGCCCAATGAGTTTGAATGACGCCCGGGAGAATGGCGCAGTCGGGAAAATGCCCCTCAAACCACGCCAGATCGCGTGGTATCAAGATCTCGATGCGCACCTGCTGCGCATCCTGCGCGATTGAAATGATCTCCGGAGCGGTGATAGCCACGTCACTTAACGCTGATGCCGTCAGGGTCAGGCGGCTGAATCTTGCGCCAGCAGTGCGTAAACCGCATCGACCACGTCATTCACCGTGCGCACATGTTTGAAGGCCTGCGGCTGAATTTTCCGGCCGGTGTAGTCCTTCAGTTTCAGGATCAGGTCAACCGCGTCGATGCTGTCGATATCCAGATCCTCATAGAGGTTGGCCTCCGGGGTGACCTGTTCGGGTTGCAGTTCGAACAATTCCACCAGCAAGTTGCGCAAGTGGTTGTAAATCTCTTCACGCGTTTTCATCGTCTTGATACACCCGTGGCACGAGCATCGAAATCTGTAAGTTAAGGTTCAGGCGTGTCGCCGCTTACGCTGCCGTGCGTAGCTGCCGCCGGCTCACGCCGCAAGCGCCAGGAAGCTTCGTGACCGTGTCGGCGAAGTACTCCTGAAAGAAGCTCGTCAGTCGGCGAGCTGCCAGTACGCTGGATTCCCCCGCCGTAGTGTAGGCCCGAGCGGTGACCGGTTCGCCAACAACGATGCGGATATGTGGCCTGCGCCATGGCGCACGATGCCAAGGATAACCTTTTGTGAGTAACGGCTCAGTGCAATAAATCTTGACCGGCAGAATCGGCACGTCCGCCGCCAGGGCGATATGTGCCGCACCCCGTTGCAGGCGCAGCGGCTGGCCGGGGATGGAGCGTGTACCCTCCGGAAATACCAGCAGCGAATTGCCGCGCCTGAGGGTCCGCGCGCAGTCCTCGATGAGCGCCTCGGCGCTGTTGTTCGGTATATAAGACGCCCAGAGCACCGGCCAACGCAGGAAGGGGTTGCGCCACAGGCCGCGTTTGACGATGCAGTCCACGTGTGCGATCAGCGAGACGAGCAGCACCACATCAATCAAGGTGGGGTGGTTGGCGACAATCAGCCGGCCAGGCGTCTGCAACCGCTCCCGCCCCTCAACTTCGTACGTCAGCAGGCCCAGGAAGTACATCAGCGCGACATAGACTCGGAAAGTGAGATGCAGCGCATATTGAATGCGCCCACGGGCGGCGACCCGGCCCCGGGAGAGCAGGCGCAGCACGGGGAACACGGTCAGGCTGAGCACGATGGCGCCGAGTCCAAACAAGATGAATACCAGGCCGGTACCGACTACTCGCCAGCTCCGTCCCGCTTTTCCATCCAGCAGCGGCATCAATCCCCGCCGTGACGCAACGTGTTGCCGTGAAATATTCTCAAAAGCGTACCCTGTGGCGCGTTATGCACCGGTCGAACAGCGTGCACTCGGCGGTTGACGCGGCTGGCCGATGCGGGAGATCGCGTGCGATTTCCGCCGCTCGACGGGCCATTACTTAGGACAGCCGCCTAGCCGATTCCTATGACTGCCGATAAGATGCGCAAATATTACTTGCGAATATTACTCGGGGATTTCAACGGATGTCAGCTGCACCTGCACTTAGCGCCGATGAACTGACGATGGCGCAGCGTCTAGTGGACGCGTTGAGCCTCGAAGGCGTGAACGCAAGTGCCATTGCGCCCAATGCCGCGCTGTTCGGCGGTCATTCCGATGGATTGGGTCTGGACTCGATCGATGCGTTGGAGATCGCGCTGATGATCCAGCAGCACTATGGGGTGGAGCTCAAATCGGACGACCCGCAGGCGCGCGAGGCGTTCAACTCATTGCGCGACCTCACTGACTACGTGCTGATGCGGCGTAAGAGTTAGCGAACGGCCGCTGAGCAGTTTCTCGGTCGCAACGACGGCGGTGGCCAGGATTCGAGGTTCCTCTGCGCATGCCATGGCTATTTTTCGCTTATCCGCTGCTGGCGCACGTGGCGACTTTGCTGCACAGCGAGCGCCTCGCCTGGCTGGCGATGACAATGCTCTTTGCGGTGCCGCTCTGGGCAGGGCTGCGCCGTGGCAAGGGCCTGGCCTGGCTGGGCCTGCTGATCGTGATGGCAGTGCTATACGCATGCGCGACCAATGGCATGACACGATACCTGATGTATCTGCCCCCCGTGCTGCTTCCTAGTCTGGTTCTGTGGGTCTTCGCCCGCTCCTTGCGCCGCGGCGAGATGCCTCTGGTGACACGCATTGCCACGCAAATCCGCGGGTCGTTGCCTGCGCCCCTGATTCCTTATACCCGCAAGGTCACACAGTGCTGGGTGGCGCTGCTGGCGGTGCTGGCTTTGTCGTCGGCGTGCCTGGCAGTGTTTGCCACCCCGGAGCTGTGGTCACTCATGACCAACATTGTTCAGTATCTGGTGCTGGCGAGTGCCTTCCTCGGCGAATACGTGTACCGGCGGTTGCGCTTCAGGGATCTCGAACATGAGAGCTTTGCCGCTTTGGTAGCGGCGCTGTTCAAGACCCGGATGGTCTGATGCTGCCGCTGCTGGCGAACGCGCACGGCTCGCAGACGCTGGTATGGCATCAGGGCCGGGCGGTCACGCGCGAGGCCTTCATCAATTCGGCACGATCGCTGGCACCCTTGCTGCCGCCTGCCGCGCATGTCATCAACCTGACGGTCGGACGATTGTCATTCATGCTGGGCTTTGCCGCTGCACTGCTGCGCAACCAGATCACGTTGCTGCCGCCGAATCAGACCCCCGCCGCCCTCGCCGACGTCAAGCAGCGTTATCCGGATCACTATGTTCTGGATGATGCGCAACTGCAGGCCTGGGAAGAACGGAAGGTCGCAACGGGCCCGATCGGCGAGCAATCGCTGGCGCTGCCGGCCGATGAGGTGCGGGTGGTTCTGTTTACTTCGGGTAGCACGGGCGTTCCGCAAGCGCAGCCCAAAACCTGGCAGGTGCTGGCTCGCACGGGTGAACTGGATGCAGCGCGCTTTACCGGGGAGCTTGCATCGCGCTTCAGGGGCTGCACGCTCAATCTGGTGGCTACGGTTCCCTCGCAGCACATGTTCGGCCTGCAGACCACGGTGCTGCTGCCGTTCTGGGGCGACTGCGCGATCCATGATAGTCGCCCGTTTTTTCCGGCGGACATCCGCGATGCGCTGCTGGCTCTGCCGGCACCGCGTGCGCTGGTCAGCACGCCGGTCCATCTGCGCGCCTGCCTTGCCAGCAATATCGCTTTGCCGCCGGTGGAATTCGTGCTTTCGGCGACGGCCGCCATGCCGCTGGAACTGGCTCACGCAGTGGAGCAGCGCTGGCAAGCGCCGGTTCTCGAAATCTATGGATCGACCGAAGCGGGCACTATGGGCACGCGGCGTACGACACAAGGCGATTGCTGGCGTCTGCTTCCCGGCGCAAGACTGCGATCCGTTGCAGAGGGTTGGGAGTATCAAGGACCGCATCTGCCTGGACCGGTCAGCTTGAGCGATCGCCTGGCGCTGATTTCACCGGATGAGTTTCGTTTGCTCGGGCGCGCTGCCGACCAGATCAAGATCGCCGGCAAGCGCGCTTCGCTGTCGGAACTGACGCACGCATTGCTGAGCATTGCAGGCGTACAGGATGGTTGCGTGTTTCAGGCGCCGGATACGCAGCGCACCGCAGCGCTGGCCGTGGCTCCCCACTTGACGGCAGCACACATCCTGGACGAACTCGCGAAGCGGGTCGACGCAGTATTCCTGCCGCGGCCGCTGGTCCTGGTGCCGCAATTGCCGCGCAACGCCGTAGGCAAGCTCACGCAAGCAGCGTTGCTGGCGGCGCTACCAGGCAGGAGCGCCACATGAGCGAGGAATCGAAGAAGCAGAAATGGGAAGCGCAGGAGCGCGGCGTACCGTTCATGCTGCGTCTGATGCATACCCTCGCGCTCAAGTTCGGCCGCAACGGTGTGCGCTGGATTCTGTATCCCACGGTAGCCTATTTTCTGCTGACGACTCCGCGCGGCGTACGCGCGTCACGGCTGTGTCTCAGTCGATTCCTGGGCCGACGAGCGACGCTGCGCGATGTGGCGCGACACTTCTTTGCATTTTCCAGCTGTACGCAGGACCGGATTTTCTTGCTCAGCAATCAGCACCAGGCACTGGCGATCGACGCCTACTGGTCGCCCGACATTCCCGCGGTGCTCGCCCGTACGCCCGGCTGCCTGCTGATGGTAGGGCACGTCGGCAGCCGCGAAGCGCTGCGGCTCACGCCACCGCCGCCGCTGCCGAACGCCGCTAACTTACGTGACGGCAAGATCTTCATGCGCAACGCCCATCTGCATGGCGGCAAGTCGCTGGAAGTGGCTGTGCTGCTGGAGCGCCAGGTGGAGCGGCGGATGACGGCCATGTTCGAGAAACTCAATCCGGCCCTGGCAGCGAATATTATCGATGCGTCCGAACGCGGTCCCGCACTGGTTCTGAAGCTCAAGGAAACGCTCGAATCCGGTCGCATGGTGGGCATCGGCGCGGATCGTGCGCGTGCTGAGGAACGCGCGATCGAAGCGACCTTCATGGAAGGCACGGTGCGCTTCCCCGAAGGACCGTGGATTCTGGCTGCTGCCCTGGGTGCGCCGGTGATTCTTGGCTTCGGACTTTACCGCGGCGGCAATCGTTACGACGTGCACTTCGAATTGTTCAGCGAACGCATTACGCTGTCGCGCCAGAACCGTCGCGCCGATATGCAACGTGCCGTGCAGCGCTATGCCGCAAGGCTGGAACACTATGCCCGGCTCGCTCCCTACAACTGGTTCAACTTCTACGATTTCTGGACTCAGGAGCCCTCGTCGGAACCCGCGACCGACGGCGGATGAGCGTGAGCCAGTGGCACGGCAGGTACTGAAGCAACCATGACCCGGTATTGGGAACAACAGCGGGAACGCAGTTTCACCATCATGTTGTATGGGATGGCCTGGGCGACATTGTTGCTCGGGCGGCAGATTGCGCGGCTGATCCTGTTTCCTATCGTCGGCTACTTTCTGTTGACGAGCCCGCGCGCCGTGCGTGCTTCCAGACATGCCTTGCGACGTCTGCTGGGACGCAAGCCGTCATGGATGGATGTAGCTCGTCACTTTTATACGTATGCTACCTGCGCGATCGATCGACTGTACTTTCTCAAAGGTCGTGAGGGGCAATTTCACATCACAGCGCAGCGCCCGGCCGCAGTGACGGAAATAGCGAGCAGCGGTCGCGGTTGTCTGCTGTTGGTTGCGCATCTGGGAAGTTTCGAGTCGTTGCGAGCGCTCGGCACGACGCAACGCAACTTGCCGCTCAGCGTGTTGCTGGATCGGGAACAAGGCAAGAAAATGATCGGCCTGCTGGAGCGACTGAACCCGCAACTTGCCACGCAGCTCATCGATGCATCACTGCGCGGCCCGGCGCTGGTATTGAAGTTGAAGGAAGCAATGCAGGCCGGACGCATCGTCTGCATGATGGCTGACCGGGCTCGCGCGGATGAGCGCGCTCTGGCAGTGCAATTCATGGGTGGAGCAGTGCGATTTCCGGAAGGGCCATGGAGTCTCGCCAAGGCACTGGGCGTGCCCGTCCTGCTGGGTTTCGGACTGTACCGCGGCGGTCGCCGCTATGATGTGTCATTCGAGTTGTTCGCCGAGCGCATTACCGCGGAACGAGCCAATCGCGCCGCCGAACTACAGGCGCATGCACAACGCTATGCGCAGCGGCTCGAATTCCATGCGCAGCGCGCACCGTACAACTGGTTCAATTTTTACGACTACTGGGCGGATGAGCCGGCAGGCTCGTTCCCGGCAAGCTCGTTCAAATAACGGCGATCAAAGCGCATGAGTCTTCTCAGCATCGGGAATTACACGCTGACTTCAGCGCTCGGGCGAGGTCGCGCGGTGCATGGACATGCACTTGCCCGGAATGTCAGCGCTCTCAAGAAAACGGTGTTCGATACCTGCGCGCTCGATTGCTGGCTGGGGGAAGTCGCCGGGCTGAGTGCGGCCTTGCCGCCGGCCCTGGCGATCTGGGAATGCCGCAACAACAGGCTCGCCTGGCTTGCGCTGCAGGAAGACGATTTTTTCCACGCTGCGCTGGCGCTACGTAGTCGCTACGGCGCGCAGCGCGTTGGCGTTTTCGTAGGCACCAGCACGGCCGGTATTCATTCCGCGGAGCTCGCGTACCGGGAAATGGCAATGGGGATGGGCGTGGGGCCTGGGGCGTCGGGCCTGGGTCAGAGTCAGAGCATGGACAGTGCTCAAGGTGGTGCTGCCTCTCCTCATTCTGGCCCAGGCCCCAC
>JAIBJL010000094.1 GCA_020029545.1 Gammaproteobacteria bacterium | reverse complement strand
ATGGCGTCGCCGACAACAGCCGCCTCGCCTGCCAGATCAAGGTCACCGACGAACTGAACGGACTGCGGGTCACTATGCCTGAGAGTCAGTACTAGAGCCGCCCGCCGGCGACGCCGCCCCCGTCGATGACGATGGTCTGGCCGGTCATGAACGACGCGCTCGGTCCGGCAAGAAACACCGCAGCGCCGGCAATTTCATCTGGCTCGCCAATACGACGCAACGGGTAGA
Organism: Gammaproteobacteria bacterium; assembly: GCA_020029545.1. Classification (GTDB taxonomy): domain Bacteria; phylum Pseudomonadota; class Gammaproteobacteria; order Steroidobacterales; family Steroidobacteraceae; genus Steroidobacter. The sequence continues at coordinate 12,831 of JAIBJL010000094.1, read as the reverse complement.
TCGACACGATCTGTTCGTAGGTTTCTTTGTTTTCCCACAAGGCTTTCGCAAAGTCGGTGCGCACCAGGCCCGGCACGAGGCAATTGGCGCGAATGTTCTTCGGTCCCCACTCGACGCAGAGATTGCGGGCGAGTGCCATGTCGGCGGCTTTGGAGATGCCGTACACGCCGATCGATGGCGAGCCCTGCAGGCCGGTGACCGAGGAGACGATAATGACCGAGCCGCCGCCGCGCTCCGCCATCTGTGGCAGCACCATGTTGCACAACCAGAAGTTGCTGCGCACGTTCACGTTCATGATCTTGTCGAAGGCATCGTCGGGCACGTTGAGCGACGGGCCGAAGTGCGGATTCACGGCGGCATTGCACACCAGGACATCGATGCCACCCCACTTCTGGATGGCGGCGTTCACCAGGCTCTGCAGCTCGTCCTTGCGACTGACGTTGCAGGCGTGCGCAATCGCTTCGCCGCCTTTGGAGCGGATGATCCGCACGACTTCCTCGCAGGCATCGAGTTTGCGGCTGCTGATGACGACCTTCGCACCGTGTTCGGCCAGGCGCTCGGCGATGGCACGACCAATACCGCGACTGGAGCCGGTGACGACGGCGACTTTGCCGGTGAGATCGAACAGCGTAGACACAGCCATGGAGAGCATCCTTTTTGAAATTTCGTCAGCGTTATGATCGGTAGTCCGTGCCTGAATCGCAATACCGTTGATGATGTGCGGGGAGAATGCGAACTCCATTCGCGGCACAGCGGAAGCGTGCTGCGGTTCATGTGAGGGCCTCCTGTCGATGGCCTTTGTCGTTGAGACGCGCTGCGGCGGCAGCGTGCACGACGGCCATGGGCCCCGGCGAACACCGCGGCCGAGTTGCCGAATCGCCATCGCGCAACCCCTGTTGCGCAGTATTCGTGAGCGGCAACTCACAGTTCTGACATGTCTCGCCACTTTATGCTCAAAGGGTGTGACGAAGAGCCGATGCCCAACTCAAGACGTGAGGACACTACTCGCCAAGGGGATGGCCAAGGTGATGGCCAAGGGTGATGGGATGGCATCAGCGGAGTCGAGCATGAAAACTTCCGATGGCTGGCAGCAGTACTTGAGCGAACTCGTCAACGCACGACCGGCACCGGCTGTCGATGCATTTCAATGGGCACGCGGCCCGCGCTGTGTGCAGCAGGGGTCGGGTCATCCCCGCATAGGCGAAACTGCGTTGAAGGGCGTGATCTGCCGACTGTGGGATCACGGCCGCGCGCGATCCTGGAAATGATCGGTCGCCAAGCCTCGATTCCCTGAGCAGGGCGACCTCAACAGGTGACTGCGAATTGCATCGCAGCGTCCTGCGCTGCGACATCCCTCGATCTGCCGCATGCCCAGCTCATCGGTCACCGGGTTCGCTGGACCAGGGTCCATTCGTGGAGTAGACTCAAAAAAAGTCTCCTACAGGACCTATGCAGATGTCGCAACCGAGGCTTGCCGAGGCTTACCCGCTCGATGCCGATGAGGTAGGCGCGACCGCGCTGACGGCGTTCTTCAATATTACCGAGCGCTGGAAGCTCGCTGCCGAGGAGGAGCGCACCTTGCTCGGTACACCGCCGCGCTCGACCTTTTTCAAATGGAAAAGCGAGCGCACGGCCAAGTTGTCGGCGGACACGCTGGAACGTATCAGCTATGTGATGGGTATCTACAAGGCATTACGCATTTTGCTGCCGACCGAAGAGGCCGCCAATGCGTGGGTGCGCAAGCCCAACAAGGCCGCGGGCTTTGCCGGAAAATCGGCGCTGGACCGGATGCTCGCGGGCCGGGTAGTGGACCTGGCCGATGTGCGCCGATATCTCGATGCCGAGCGCGGCTGGTGAATCGCGCCGAACCTCGCCACGTCGTTTTACGCTGGCAGAAAAGTTATCGCATCGTTGCGTCCAAGCATCCGCCGATCAATGTGTTCGAGCACATTGTCGCTCCGCACCAGTTATCGACGGCGATTTTCATCGAAAGCCTGACGAACGACCGCTTGCTCGATGAGAAGTCGAAGAACGCGCAGGTGCGCGATGCGGATCGTCTCAATGCGCCCGGCGCCAGCATTGTCATGGCTGCGTTCACGCATATCGGCCGACCCAGCCGTTTCAGCGACGGCAGCTATGGCGTGTACTACGCGGCACGCTCGATGGAAACGGCAGTGCGCGAAACGGCATTCCATCGCGCGCGCTTCATGGCCGCCACCGCGGAGCCGCCCGGCGATGTGGATATGCGGGCGTATGTCGGCCGCCCGCTGCAACCGTTTCTCGATGTACGTGCCCCCCGTTTTGTCGATCTGCACGACCCCGACGACTACGCTGCGCCGCAAGCCTTCGCCCGATCCTGGCGTGAGCGCGATGCATGGGGACTGGTCTATCGCAGCGTGCGTCACGAAGGCGGCGAATGCATTGCGGCCCTGAGACCGCAGGCGGTAAGCATCCCGGTCCCGGGGGCTGCACTTGCCTATGTGTGGGATGGTGAACGCATCAGCAAGGTGTATGAGAAGTCGGAAGTGTTGTTCGAACTCTGAACGAGACCGGACGGCTACGGTAGAACGGGCGACGGGTAGAAAGCCGAATTCCTCTTCCTTCTGGCCGTAGCCCGTAGCCCGTAGCCCGTTTACAGCTCATCAGCGCTACCTATACCTCTCCATGATCTTCGCCAGTCCTTGCGCCCCGGGTGTGAGTTTGGCGAACGGTAACTGATTCATCGGCGTGCTGCCGGTCGCATTGACGTCGTGGAAATCCAGGCTCTTGCTATCCATATAGATCAACCCGGTGACGTATTCGCCATGTGCTTGCTTGTCGCGCAGATAGTTGATGGCTTTGCCTCGATTTGTCGGGTCGTAATCCGGATCCAGCTTGTGCAGCACGATGCGATTGCCATCGTGCAGCGTCACCGGCACGACTTCGCCCGCACCGTATTCCGTCGTGATCTCATTGGCCGGCGGCACGAAGTCGGCATGAACGACTGCATCGTAGTGATCGCGCACGAACTCGTAGCTCTTGGTGGAGCCTTCGTGATCGTTGAACGTTACGCATGGCGAGAGCACATCGATCAGCGCGAAGCCCTTGTGCATCATGCCTGCTTTGATCAGCGGCACCAGTTGAGCCTTGTCGCCTGAGAAGCTGCGTGCCACGAAAGTGCAGCCCAGAGTAAGTGCCGTCTGCACGGCATCGATCGGCGGTTGCTGATTCGCTTCACCCTTTTTTGCCTTCGAGCCGACATCGGCGGAGGCTGAAAACTGCCCCTTCGTCAGTCCGTACACGCCATTGTTCTCAAGGATGTACAGCATGTTGATGTTGCGCCGGATCGCATGGGCAAATTGTCCGAAGCCGATCGACAGCGTATCGCCATCCCCGGAGACGCCGATGTAGTAGAGCTGCGAGTTGGCGGCGATCGCGCCTGTGGCGATGGAGGGCATGCGCCCATGCACGGAGTTGAATCCATGTGCACCGCTGACGAAATACGCCGTCGTCTTGGACGAGCACCCGATGCCGGACAGTTTCACGAGCTGTTCCGGCCGCAGTGAGAGTCCCCAGGTGGCCTCGATGATCGCGGCGGTGACTGAATCATGTCCGCAACCGGCGCACAGCGTCGACATGCCGCCTTCGTAATCGCGTCGCGTAAGACCGAGTTGGTTACGCGGCAGACCGGGATGCGCCACCTTCGGCTTGGTCATGAAACTCATGCAGGATTCTCCGTACGTTATCCATCGTGCTGCGCACGACCCCGAGGCATGAAACGATTCTTGCCGAGCACCACCCCGGGTACATGGATGTACCCCGCCGCGAAGGCGGCGAGAGTCGAGCAAAAATCACACTTTTTGCTCGACTCCACGACCCTCGTGACAGGGCGGCTCACGCACATCGTGTGCTCCGCGGCATTCGTGCGTCCATGCACATCAGAGTCCGATGGGTCGTTTCATAGCGGCGATTCACACCACCGAGCGAACTGGCACGACCCCGAGTTCTGCCACGAGGCCCGTCACGATGACATCCGCAGACATCGGCAAGCCGCTGTAGTGCAGGATGGAGCGCAACTTCTTTTTGTCGACGGCTGTTTCGAGCGTCAGCAAACTGCGCAGCTGTGCATCGCGATTCTGCTCGACGACGAACAGTGTCGAATGCGAGGCCAGAAAATCCTCGACTTCCTTGCCGAACGGAAAGGCGCGCAGCCGCAAATAGTCGACCTGGATGCCGCGGCGTTTCAATATGTCGATCGCCTCGCGAACTGCGCCATCGCAACTGCCGATCGACACGATGCCGACACTCTGGTTGCCGCGTCCGGTCATCACCGCGGCGGGCACCAGGGTCTTCGCCGTGTCGAACTTCCGTCGCAGACGGTCCAGCACGACCTGGTATTCGGTCGAATCCTCCGTGTAGCCACCGAACTGATTGTGTCCGGAGCCACGAGTGAAGTAAGCGCCTTTCGGGTGCACACCCGGCAGGGTGCGATAGGTAATCGCATCGCCGTCCTTGTCGAGATAGCGCTGAAACTTGTCCAGCTTCGCAATCTGTTCGGCCGACAGCACCTTGCCGCGATCCGGTTGATACGCATCGTCCCACTGCAGCGCTGGACACATCCAATCGTTCATGCCGATGTCCAGATCCGACATCACGAACACCGGCGTTTGCAGCCGCTCGGCGAGATCGAAGGCCTGGATGGCGGTGTAAAAACATTCTTCCGGACTGTTCGGAAACAGCAGCACGTGCTTGGTATCGCCATGCGATGCATAGGCTGCCAGCAACAGATCGCATTGCTGGGTGCGCGTCGGCATGCCGGTCGAAGGGCCGACTCGCTGGATATCGAAAATCACCGCGGGTATCTCGGCGTAGTAAGCCAGGCCAATGAACTCGTTCATCAACGAAATGCCGGGACCGCTGGTCGGCGTGAACGCACGCGCCCCATTCCAGGAGGCGCCGATCACCGCACCGATCGCCGACAGTTCATCCTCGGCTTGCACGATGACGTAGTTCTGTTTGCCGGTCTGCGGATCAACGCGCCATTTCTGACAGAAGCTCTTGAAGCTATCCATCAACGATGTTGACGGCGTGATCGGATACCACGCGCCGACGGTCGCGCCCGCGTACATGCAACCCAGGCCGGCGGCAGTATTGCCGTCGATCATGATGTGGCCGGTCGTCTTGTTGAGGCGGGCCACGCGCAGATTCAGCGGGCAGGTGAAATGCGCGAGCGCATAGTTGTGACCGATCTCCAGCGCGCGCACATTCGCTTCCAGCAGCGATTTCTTGTTCGCATAACTCTCGCCCAGCATGGAGCGCATCAGATCCAGTTCGATGTTCAGCAGCGCGGCCAGCACGCCCGCATACATGATGTTCTTGAGCAGGATGCGGGAGCGCACGCCCTCGAACGTCTCGTTGCACATGCGCGCCAGCGGCACGCCGAGAATCGTGATGTCATCGCGAGTCAGCAGCGCCGGGCGCGGCCAGGAGGAGTCATAGATCAGGTAGCCGCCCGGGCTGACTTCCTTCACGTCGCGCGCATAGGTTTCGGCGTTCATCGCGACCATGAGGTCGATGCGTCCCGAACGGGCTACGTAGCCATCGCCGCTGACACGGATTTCGTACCAGGTGGGCAGGCCCTGAATGTTGGACGGGAAGTAATTCTTGCCCATGACCGGAATGCCCATCCGGAACATGGATTTCATCAACAGGGCATTGGCGCTCGCAGAGCCGGTCCCGTTAACGTTGGCAAGCTTGATGGCGAAATCGTTCAGGCGGTCTTGCGAGCTGGCTGCTTCATGCATGGTGTCGTCTCATCCCGCGCATAGGGGATCTTGATGGTCGATTTCTGCATATCCCATGCCGCGGTCGGACACCGCTCGGCACACAGGCCGCAGTGCACGCACACATCCTCGTCTTTGACCATGACGCGGCCGGTTTGTTGCAGCGGTGTCGACACGAACAACGGCTGCGTCAGGTTGCGCGCAGGCGCTTTGAGCATGCCCCGCAGCTCGCCTTCCGGTGCATTGGGCGTCATGGTCAGACAATCGACGGGACAGATATCGATGCAGGCGTCGCATTCGATGCATAGCTTCGCGTCGAACACAGTCTGCACATCGCAGTTGAGGCAGCGCTGCACTTCGGCAACGGCCTGTTCAGCCGTAAAGCCCAACTCCACTTCGATGTTGATCTTGCGAAAGCGTTCTTTCAGATCGACGTGCGGCATCAGCCGGCGTTCCACGGCGCTGTAGTCGTTGTGATACGCCCATTCGTGAATGCCCATCTTGCGACTGGACAGATTCAGCAGGGGTGGCAGCCGCTCGCTTACCGGCAATCCCTGGCAGAATTTGTGCACCGAGATGGCGGCCTGATGGCCATGCTCGACCGCCCAAATGATATTTTTCGGACCGAACGCCGCATCGCCGCCGAAGAATACTTCGGGTCGCGTCGACTGGAACGTGATCTTGTCGACTTGGGGAACGTGCCACTGGTCGAGCGCGATGCCGATGTCGTTTTCGATCCAGGGAAAGGCGTTCTCCTGACCGATCGCCAGGATCACATCGTCACAGGGAAAGAACACGGATTCGGCGCTGCGCTCCGACACGATCCGCTCGCCAGCCAATGCATACTCCATGCGCTCGAACCACATGCCGACGAGTTTGCCGTTCTCGACCGCGAATGTTTTTGGCGCATGGTTGACGATGATCTGCACGCTTTCTTCTTCGGCATCGTCCAGTTCCCACTTCGATGCCTTGAAGAACGTGCGCGGCTTGCGCGCCATGACTTTGACGTCGTCGGCGCCGAGTCGCAGCGAGGTGCGGCAGCAATCCATGGCGGTATTGCCGACGCCGATAATCAGTACGCGCCTGCCGATGGCTTCGATATGTTTGAAAGCGACCGACTCCAGCCAGTCGATACCGATATGCACATGCGCCGCAACGTCCGGTGTGGCGCGTCTGCCCGGCAACTCCAGATCCTTGCCTTTGGGTGCACCGCTGCCGACAAAGATGGCATCGAACTCGCCTGCATCGAGCAACGCCTTCATGCTGTCAACGGGCGAGCCCAGCCGCAGATCCACGCCCCTATCGGTGATGTAACGGATTTCCTCATCCAGCACACTCGCAGGTAGGCGGAACGACGGAATGTTCGTGCGCATCAAGCCACCGGGCGTGGCCCATTTCTCGAAGATGGTTACCTCATAACCCAGCGGCAGCAGATCGTTCGCGAGGGTCAGCGATGCGGGACCGGCGCCGATGCAGGCAATGCGTTTGCCGTTCTTCGTGGCGGGAATCAGCGGCAGGCGTGCGGAAATATCATCGCGATGATCCGCTGCGACGCGCTTGAGGCGACAGATCGCGACGGGTTTCTCTTCAACGCGACCGCGTCGGCACGCCGGTTCGCACGGGCGATCGCAAACGCGCCCGAGAATGCCGGGAAAGACATTCGACTCGCGATTGACGAGGTACGCTTCGGTGAACTGTCCCTGTGCGATGAGCCGGATGTATTCGGGTACGTCGGTATGTGCAGGACAAGCCCACTGACAATCGACCACGCGATGATAGTGATCAGGATGACTGGTATCGGTTGGTTGCACCGCTACATGTTCCCCCGCACAAGGTCGGGCGAAATTTTGCTACTTCGCCTCTGACGACAGGAGAAGCCTACGCCTATTAGTCGCGGATCAGAAGCCCCGCGGGGTATGTGCTTGAACTCCCACCGGCGCCGTTACGGACTAAAGCTGCCCCTCCGCGTGGAGGAGTCAACGCAAGTGGCTGATTGCGGAAGCCGTCAGTGCGTCACGCCGGTACTTCCGGGGGGCACTACGTGCACCTGCGCCGACACCTCACCGGCATGCTTGAATCGCAAGCTCAGGGAAAAGCCGGTGTCGGCTGTCAGCGGCCGGTGCAGGTTCATCAACATCAGATGCATGCCGCCCGGCGTGAAGCGCACGGCTTGCCCGGCCTGGAGAGCAACGGTTGCGACAGGCCGCATTTGCATCATGCCGTCGCGGGTCGTGGAGGAATGAATCTCGGCGCGCTCCGCGACCGGCGTAGTCACTGCCAGCAGTTCATCGTCCGACGCTGCGATGACTTCCATATAGACCGCCCCCGCGATGGCACCGGGTGGCGTGGCATGAGCCCAGGCATCGTTGATCTGTACTGCGCTGTTCTGGGTACAGGCCGTCAACAGCAGGCTCAGCCAGAGCAGGGCCTGCCAGGGGTACACTGCCGGTAGCTTCATTTCAGATCTGCCATTGCGGTACGAATGTTTTCGCAGAGTGCATCGATCGCTGCGGCACGTGTGCTGCTCTTGCGCCAGACCGCGCCTACGGTGCGCGTGGGCACTGGTTTTGCAAATGACTTGATGGTCAGGCCGTGCCCCGTCCCGAACGGACCGCGCGTCGCGAGTTCCGGCAGCAGTGTAATGCCCAGGCCGGCAGCTACCATCTGACGCAGCGTTTCCAGGCTGGTCGCGCGATAGTCGTCATGCTCTTTCACGTCCACCCGACTGCACACGTCCAGCGCCTGATCCCGCAGACAGTGGCCGTCCTCCAGCAGCAGCACGGCTTCGCCATTCAGGTCGTCCAGCTTGATGTGATTCTTTTTTGCCAACGCATGGTGGCTCGGCATCGCCACCGTGAAACTCTCGCGATAAAGCTCGCAGGTTTCCACGCCATCCGCCGCCACGGGCAAGGCCAGAATCCCGACATCCAGGTCACCCGCGCGCAATTTATCGAGCAGAGGTTGAGTCTGGTATTCGTACAGCATCAGCTGCAGGCGCGGCAGCTGTTTGCGCAGGCGGCGGACGATTTTCGGCAGCAAATATGGCCCGATCGTGGGAATCAGCGCCACCTTGAGTTTGCCTTCGAGCGGATCGTATTCGTTGCGAGCCAGGGCAATGATTTCATCACTCTCCTGCAGAATGCGTCGCGCGAGCATCACGATCTTCGCGCCGGTTTCGGTGAGTGCGACATTGCGTGGCTGGCGCTCGATCAGCTGCACGCCGAGATAATTCTCAAGCTTCTTGATCTGTGCCGACAGCGTCGGCTGACTGACGAACGACTTCTCAGCTGCCTTGCCGAAATGGCGGGTATCGGCCAGAGCCACCAGATAGCGCAGGTCGCGAAGATTCATTGCTGGGTCTCGTCTGCAGGCAGTCCGAACTCGGAGCGGACGCTCGATGTCGGCCATGATAGCCAAGCGCTATCGTTACACACCGGACTATCGTCCGACACAGGACGACAGCGGTTCTGACATCAGCATGAATGGATCTGCGTGCCAACGAGTCCCTGACCGCAAAGAGACCTGCCGTCGGGGTACCGCGACCGACCGAGCCATCGATCCGCACCATCCGCATTTGCACCTGGCTCACAGAGCGCGCGCCGACGCGCATCGCTATACTGACCGCCATGCCACCCCGCACTACCAGGCTCTCTTCGGGGGTCGTTGTCGTTCGCGCAACCGATGCAGGCTGGCGCTTTCTGTTGCTGCGTGCCTTCAATCACTGGGATTTTCCCAAGGGCATGGTCGAGCCCGATGAAGAACCGCTGGCCGCCGCCATTCGCGAGGTGAAGGAAGAGTCGCTGATCGAGGATCTCGATTTCGCCTGGGGCCATGAGTACAGCCAGACCGGGCCCTACAGTCGCGGCAAGGTCGCCCGGTATTACCTGGCACGCACGCAGACCGAGGCAGTGACGCTCACCGTGATCGAAGCACTGGGACGACCGGAGCATAACGAATACCGCTGGGTCGATCTGGCCACGGCGCAGCGACTGATCTCGCCACGATTGCAGCCGGTGTTGGCCTGGGCGCAAGCCACACTGGATACCGCCGCTTGAATCACAGTCAGGCTCCGACCCGTAAGCAGGTTGCCATTGTCGGCGCGGGATTTGCTGGGCTGAACGCGGCGAAGCAGCTCAGCCATCGCAAGGACATCGATGTCGTCGTCATCGATCGCGAGAACCATCATCTATTCCAGCCCCTGCTGTACCAGGTGGCGATGGCTGCGTTGAGTCCGGCGGACATCGCGGTGCCGATTCGCAGCCTGCTGAATGCTGCCAATCTGCGGGTCATCAAGGCGACGGCACAAACCATCGACGTCGCGCGCCGCTGCGTCATCACCGACGTGGGCGAATTTGCCTACGACTATGCGTTGGTGGCCTGCGGTGCCCAGCACTCGTACTTCGGCAGAGAAGATTGGGAACCGCTGGCGCCGGGCCTGAAAAGCCTGCCGCAAGCAACGGAGATCCGCCGCCGGGTGCTGGAGGCTTTCGAGGCGGCAGAGCGTGAAAACGATGCGGAAAAGCGCCGTCGCTATCTCACCTTCGTGGTGGTGGGGGGTGGGCCGACCGGCGTCGAGCTGGCAGGTGCGATCGGCGAAATGAGCCGCTTCACGCTGGCCAAGGACTTTCGCAGCATCGACCCGCGCCAGACACGCGTGATGCTGATCGAGGCGGGTGCTCGCATTCTGCCGACCTTCGATAGCAGCCTGGCGGCACGGGCAATGCGCGACCTCGAATCGCTCGGTGTGCAGGTATGGACCGGCGCGCGAGTCACGAATATCAGCGCTGAAGGGGTGACTATCGGCACCGAACAGGTGGGTTCCGCCACCGTGCTTTGGGCTGCGGGCGTGCGTGCGGCAGCCATCGGTCGCTCGCTCGGAGTCGGCATCGATCATGCGGGTCGTGTCATTGTGAACGAAGAGCTCAACATTCCCGGTCATCCGGAGGTCTTCGTCGCCGGCGATATGTCCAGCTGCGCGCGCGACGGCAAGCCACTCCCCGGCGTCGCGCTGGTCGCCATGCAGCAGGGCCAATACGTCGCGAAGACCATTCAGAACGATCTCCAGGGCCGGCCGCGTCAGCCTTTCAGGTACGTCGATCTGGGCCAGATGGCAACGATCGGTCGCAGCCGGGCGATCGCCGAGTTCGGCAAGTTACGGCTCAGCGGCTGGTTCGCGTGGTGGTTCTGGCTGCTGGTCCACATCTATCGGCTCAGCGGCTTTCGCAATCGGTTGTCGGTGCTGATTCAATGGGCCTGGTCGTACTTCACGTTCGGCCGCGGCGCGCGCTTGATTGTCGACAAGGAATGGCAGGCATATCCGATCGAAAGCCAGAACCGGTAAGCCGATCTGTTGGGAAGGTAAGCCTGCCGCGCAGGCCTTTACTTACCCGCCCACCGGCGATTCCTGTGTCCCGCTTCAATCCCTGAAGTTCGTGAACTGCAGCGGCATGTCCAGCTTTGCGCCACGGATCATTGCAATCACCTGCTGCAGATCGTCGCGGCTCTTGCCGGTAACGCGTACCTGCTTATCCTGAATCGCCGCCTGTACCTTGATTTTAGAATCCTTAATGATCCGCTGGATCTTCTTGCCCAGCTCGGTTTCGATACCCTGACGTAAGGTCACGGTTTGCTTGGCAGTTTGGCCGCTCATGAGCGGTTCGTCGAGCTTCATGCAGGCCACATCGATGCCCCGCTTCGATAACTTTAGCATGAGGATGTCAAGCATCTGCTTGAGCTGGAAGTCGGCCTTCGCGATCAGTGTGATGACCAGGTTGGTCTGCTCGAACCGGGCATCCGTCCCTTTGAAATCGAAGCGGGTACTCACCTCGCGATTGGCCTGGTCGAGGGCATTGCTGACTTCGTGCTCATTCAATTCGGAAACGATATCGAAGGAAGGCATGAGGCGCTCTCAAGGTCGGTCGATTCGGGTCGCGCAGTCTCCCGTTTTCAACGGGGACTGACAATGTGGGCGGGGCGGCCTGTGGTTTGGATGGCTCCGGATGAGAGCCATTATCATCCCGACCGTATTCGGCGGGGCACCTCAAGGCCAGCCTTGGGGGGCGGCGCAGCGGCTTCGGTGAGAACCGCTGGTTCTATTGGGGTATTGAAACGGTATTTTCCCAGTCTCACGGGCCGGGCGATGATTCGTCACTCAAGGTGAGCATCGCTGCGGCGCCGCGTGCGAGCAGGGGTGGGCCGGTCGGGAGCGCTGCGAAAATCACCCTTTTCGCAAGCGACATTGAAAAAGACCGTCATGGTCTTTCTCAATAGTCTATTTGGAGCAAATTGACGGAGGATGGATGGCTGCGTTGGGCGTGGAAAAGGTGCTGAATGTGCGGCACTGGAATGACAGCTTGTTCAGCTTCAAGACGACTCGCGATCGGGGATTGCGATTCCACAATGGCCAGTTCGTGATGATTGGTCTGCAGGTGGACGGTCGTCCGCTGATGCGTGCGTACAGTATTGCCAGTGCCAACCACGAGGAGCACCTGGAGTTCTTCAGCATCAAAGTGCCGGACGGTCCGCTCACATCGCGTCTGCAGAATCTTGAGCCGGGCCAGGAAATTCTGGTCAGCCGCAAACCCACGGGCACCTTGCTGCTGCACGATCTGCGACCGGGCAAGCGTCTATATCTGTTCAGCACCGGCACCGGTCTCGCGCCGTTCATGAGCCTGGTGAAGGATCCGGAAATGTACGAGCGCTTCGAGAAGATTGTTCTTGTGCACGGCGTTCGTCGGACCAGCGAACTGGCCTATGAGGAATATCTTTCGAAAACCCTGCCGGAAGATGAACACATCGGCGAAGAGGTTCGTGCGAAGCTCATCTACTACCCCACCGTCACGCGTGAACCGTACCGTAACCGCGGTCGCCTGACGGACCTGATCGCCAGCGGCCAACTGTTCAAGGATATCGGCCTGCCGCCGCTCGATCCGGCAGAAGACCGCGCCATGATCTGCGGCAGCCCGAGCATGCTTACGGATCTGTCCGCGTTGCTCAACGAGCGCAACTTTGTCATCTCGCCGCATATTGGTGAGCCTGGCGACTACGTCATCGAACGCGCTTTCGTCGA
>JAIBJL010000093.1 GCA_020029545.1 Gammaproteobacteria bacterium | reverse complement strand
TCTCTTGTTGATCTATCGTGTTCGGCGCGATGCGGCGATCTTTCACCGCATCGGAACACACAGTCAGTTGTTTTCTCGAAAACCTCGTAACCGTGTCACGGCGAGACGTCGCAAGCCGAAGCAGCGGGGGGAGTTGCACCGGAGCGCTATGGAGCGCTGCCTGAACACGTATGCCAAGCGGCGAGTTCTGACGTCCGGTGCCTTAACTCCAGGTGCCGGTCGCCTGGCGGATGCGGATAGGAGCGGATAGGAAATTCAAACCGCGGATAGGAAGCCTGCTCCGAATGGATTCGCAGAACGATCTTTATGTCCGACCGCAGAGGACTGCGAGTGGGCGGCGGCGATCAACGGCAGGTCTCGGAGGTCAACACAGCTGTCCGAGTCGCGTCTAATATCAGGCACTCAGGCGCTGATGGATGCCTTCCGGACGCGACGCCGCGACGACCGGCGTTGGCAGGCTGACCGGCTGCTGCACATCATGAACGGCGCCTGCTGCCTCCAGCAGGCCTTTCTCGGCCAGCCATTTGCGATTGAACAGGCGCGACTGATACTTCGCCCCGCTATCGCAGAGAATGGTGACGATCGTGTGTCCAGGTCCCAGGCGCCTGGCGATCTGGACCGCAGCCGCGACGTTGACACCGCTGGTGCTGCCGAGGAAAAGGCCTTCCTCACGCAGCAATCGATACACCGTCGTGACGCATTCGATGTCGGTGACATGCAAGGCATTGTCGATCGGCGAGCCTTCGAGGTTCGCCGTGACGCGACCGATACCGATGCCTTCGGTGATCGAACCAGGGCCGGTGGCCTTAAGTTCGCCATGGCGCAGCCAGTGGTACAGCGAGCTGCCCTGAGGGTCGGCAAGCAGGATCTGCACACGATTGTTCTGACGCTTGAGATAGCGCGAGATGCCGCCCAGCGTGCCACCGGTGCCGGTCGCAGCCACGAACGCGTCCAGCTTGCCATTCGTCTGCGCCCAGATTTCCGGACCGGTAGTCTGCTCATGCGCATCGCGATTGGCGGTGTTATCGAACTGATTCGACCAGATGGCATCGGGCAATTCGTCGGCAAGGCGTCCGGCAACTTTCTGGTAATGATTCGGATCGCTGTAGGGCACGGTCTTCACGCGCAGCACTTCGGCGCCGAGCGTTTCGATCATCTGATACTTCTCGTTCGACTGGTTGTCCGGCATGACGATGACGCAGCGATAACCGCGCGCATTGCAGACATGCGCAAGACCGATGCCGGTGTTGCCCGCCGTGCCTTCAACGACAGTGCCTCCGGGCTTGAGGCGACCGCTGCGTTCGGCGGCATCGATGATGGCGCGTGCCGCACGGTCCTTCACCGAACCGCCCGGATTCATGAACTCGGCCTTGCCCAGAATCTCGCAACCGGTTGCCTCGCTGAAGCGATTCAGGCGAATCAGGGGGGTGTTGCCGATAGCGTCGGAGAATCCATTGCGGATACTCATGTCGGATACTCCACAGCGTCGTTGCAGCTCATCGGGTGCGGACCAGTTTCATCACGTCCCGACCAGCGACCACAATCCGTCGCGGTCGGCGAATCGTTTGCCGTCGCTGCCGGCAGCGTTGAACCAGTGCAGCGTGTCGTGCAGGCGGGCGACTTCACCGACGATCAACAGCGCCGGGGACTGAATGCCGGCCTCAGTGACTTTCTGGCCCAGATCGCCCAGCGTGCCGGTAATCACGCGCTGCGACGATTGCGTGCCCTGCTCGATCACGGCAGCCGCATGGCCGACAGCGAGCCCGTGCTCGCGCAATCGCCCCAGGATGTGATCGAGATGCCCCAGCCCCATGTAGAACACGGCCGTCTGCCCGGGACGCGCCAGCATTTCCCAGTCGACCTTGTCGGTCTCGCCCTTACAGTGACCGGTCACGAAAGTGAGCATCTGGGCGTGCTCACGATGGGTCAGCGGGATGCCGGCATAGGCGGCGCAACCTGCTGCCGCGGTCACTCCCGGCACCACTTCGAAGCGAATGCCGTGCGCTGCCAGGACTTCGAGTTCCTCGCCGCCGCGTCCGAAGATGAAAGGATCGCCGCCCTTGAGACGACATACGCGCTTGCCCTCGCGCGCCAGTCGCACCAGCAGTTCGTTAATGCCCTCCTGGACGACATGCGCCTTGCCGGCCGTCTTGCCCACATAGATCTTCTGCGCATCGCGCCGAGCGAGATCCAGCACTTCGGACGACACCAGGCGATCGTAAAGAATCACATCGGCATTCTGTAGCGCACGTAATGCGCGCAACGTCAGCAAGCCCGGGTCGCCCGGACCGGCGCCGACCAGAACGACTTCACCCGGAGCGGCACCCTTCGCCGCAGTCAAACCGATGGTCTCGACAATGCGCTGTTCCAGTTCCTGGTCGTGTTCGTGGACGCGACCGGCCAACAGGTCCGATGCCAGCGGACCGTCGAAGAACCGTTCCCAGAAGCGACGACGCGCACCGGCATCATCGATGCGACGTTTTACGACGGGGCGCAACCGACCGGCAAGGCGCGCCAGCACGCCCAGCCGTTGCGGCAGAAAGCCTTCGAGCTTTTCGCGCAGTCGCCGCGTCAACACCGGCGCATCGCCACTGCTGGCGACAGCGACCACGACCGGCGAACGATCGACAATGGCAGGCATGATGAACCGCGACAGTTCGCGATCGTCGACCACGTTGACGGGAATGTTCTGACTTTCCGCCTGATGCGCCACCCAGGCGTTCACGGCACGCTTGTCGGTTGCCGCGATGACCAATCGCTTGCGATGCAAATGTTCGGGCTGGAATTCGGCAGCCAGATGGACGATCTCACCGGTACCGACTTTTCGCACCAGCGAATCGTGAAGTTCAGGCGCGACGACACTGACCTTTGCACCCGCGCGCTGCAGCGATGCGATTTTGCGTGCTGCCACTTCCCCACCGCCCACGACCAGCACCGGTTCCCCGGTCAGTCGCAGAAAAATGGGAAAGTAGTCCATTGGATCTTCAGCCTGCTGGCGTTGTAGAGACTATCGATGACCGCCAGCGACTCAGGATCGATGCCCATTGCCCGGAGGCGCCGGGTCAGCTGACTGCTCGACGCGGCTCGACTTTGAGCGGAATGATGCGGCGACGCGGCTGCAGACCGCACTCACGCGATTCCGGATTCTCCCACCACCAGCGTCCCGAGCGCAGATCCGCACCCGGCTCGACCGCACGCGTGCAGGGAGCGCAACCGATGCTGGGAAAGCCCTTGTCGTGGAGCGGATTGTAGGCAAGATTCCGGGCTTTGATGTATGCCCAGACATCGTCTTCCGTCCACTCGAGCATGGGGCTGACTTTCCACAAGTCGTAGCGGTCGTCCCACGAAATTGCCTCACCGTGCGAACGCTCGGCGGACTGCTCGCGACGCACACCTGTCACCCAGGCCTTGCGGCCCGCAATCGCGCGCTTGAACGGCTCGACCTTGCGAATATCGCAGCACGACCGGCGCTCATCGAGACCTTGATAAAATCCGTTGATGCCATTGTCGCGTACGTATTGCTCGATCGCCTCGGCCTGCGGGTAGAACACCTGAATGCGCCGGTGGTAACGGCGTTCCAGCCGGTCCAGCAAGGCCAGCGTTTCATCGTGCAGGCGACCGGTGTCGAGCGTAAAGATCTCTATCTGGGGTACGTAATTACAGATGATGTCCGTGAGCACCATCGCCTCGGCACCGAGGCTGTTCGAATACACAACATCCTGATGCTCAACGACCGCGCGCTTCAACAGCGTACGACTGTTCTGCACCAGAGTCTGCAGACGAGGTGAAAGGGACTCGGCACTCATGTCTTCTTCTTTAGCTCACACTGACTGTGATTGAAGGTCCGAGGCGCAGGCATTCACCGTCGCCACCGGCCGGGGTGGTGACAGCGCAACTTGGAAGTTGCCCGTCATTACCACTGGCGGCCACTGTAGCTGACCGGCTTATAACCAGAGAAAGACCCATTTGTTCTGTCATGATGCGGGGCCGTTATGACTTTATGCCAGCCGCTGAGCTAAAGTAAGTCCATGAAATTACAACAATTACGCTATCTGGCAGCGATCGCCGAGAACGAGCTGAACATTACCGCCGCTGCCGAGCGGCTGCATACCTCCCAACCTGGGGTCAGCAAACAGCTGAAATTGCTCGAAGACGAACTCGGCTTTCCGATTTTCCTGCGCCAGGGACGCACCCTGACCCGGGTCACGCCGGCAGGCAAACGGGTGATCGAACGCGCGCAGAAGATTCTCAAGGAGGTCAGCAGCATTCGCCGACTGGCCGACGAACAGAAGGGCGATAACCGCGGGACCCTGTCGATCGGGACGACGCATACACAGGCGCGTTACGTACTACCGCCGGTCATTCGCAAGTTTCGCGAAAAGTATCCCGAGGTGGAACTGCACCTGCATCAGGGAACGTCGGAGCAGATCGCCGACATGGCAGTGCGCGACCGTATCGACTTCGCGATCAACACCGGCTCGCTGGAATTGTTCACCAACCTGCGGCTGCTGCCCTGCTATCGGTGGCATCGCCGTGTGGTGGTAACGCACGGGCATCCGCTGGCGAGTGAATCCAGGATCACGATCGAGATGCTGAGCCGCTTTCCCATCGTGACCTACGTGTTCGGGTTCACCGGCCCGTCGTCGCTGCAGCAGATTTTTTCACGTGCCGGCGTGACCCCCGATCTGGCGCTCACCGCCCGCGATGCCGACGTGATCAAGACCTATGTGCGGCTGGGGTTCGGCGTCGGCATCGTCGCCAGCATGGCGGTCGATCCGCGCGAAGATGCCGATCTGGTGTCGATCGATGCGTCGCACTTGTTTCCCGCGCATCGAACCTGGGTAGGTTTTCATCAAGGCGCGCTGCTGCGCGGTTACATGTACGACTTCCTGCAATTGTTCGCGCCCCATCTGACGCGGCGACTAGTCGATCGTGCCAGCCAGGCGGAAACAGCCGCCGATGTCGATGCGCTGTTCGCGGATATCGAACTGCCGTTGTATCGATAGCTGTTTCGCAACTACGTGGGGCCTGAGTCGGAGACTCGAATTCCATGCCTCAAAGCGTGTACGCCGATCCGGTTCCTGCCCAGGCCCCGCGCCCCAGGCCCTGTTGATGGCAGCAGTGGTGACGCTCGCTGCAAAGTTCGCACCGTTCGCGCTAGAGCAGCTGCGCAAGAAGCATTGAGAAGTGCGTGCACTTGAGCGCGTGGCTCTTCGCTCGATCACACGCCATACTCTCGGCTCCGGCATGTCCGATGCCCTGTTCCAAGTATTACGGATTGTTAACTGACCATGGCCGAAACTCTGCCTGACCGACCGAAAGGACGCTCGCTCGGCCCCTTGCGTGAACTGTGGCCCTATCTGCGTCCCTATCGCGCGCGTCTGCTGTATGCACTGCTCGCACTGCTCGTCGCGTCGGGCGCGATGCTGGTACTGCCGATCGCGTTTCGCGACGTCATCGACAAAGGCATGGCGGTGCAGGACCGTGCGACCATCGACCTGTATTTCGCGGCGTTTCTCGGCGCAGCGGCAGTCTTCGGCATGTTTGCCGCATTGCGCTTCTACCTGGTGACTTGGCTCGGTGAGCGCGTCGTCGCCGATCTGCGAGCCCATATCTATCGACGCGTGATCCGCATGGATCCGACCTTCTTCGAGGTGACCCGTACTGGCGAAGTGCTGTCGCGGCTCACTACCGACACCACGCTGGTGCAGGCGATTGCCGGTGTGAATCTGTCGATCGCGCTGCGCTCGCTGATCCAGCTGGTAGGTGCTCTGGCCATGCTCATCGCGACCAGCCCATCGCTGGCCGGCATGATCCTGTTGCTGATTCCCCTGGTGATCGCGCCGCTGCTGGTCGTGGGTCGAAAACTGCGCAAGCTGTCGCGCCAGACACAGGACCGCATTGCCGACACCAGCGGCCTCGCTGGCGAGACGCTCAACGCGATTCAGACTGTGCAGGCATTTACGCTGGAAGCATTGCATAGCGACCGCTACGGGACGGCAGTCGAACAATCGTTCGACATCGCAATCAAGCGCACGCGTGCCCGCGCACTGCTCACTGCGCTGGGCACGATGATGGTCGCCGGGGCGATCACGTTCGTGCTGTGGCAGGGCGCGCATCGGGTCCTCGCCGGCGAAATGAGTGCCGGCGAGCTCAGTCAGTTCCTGATCTACGCGGTCTATGTCACGATCGCGGCCGCGTCGCTCAGCGAAATGTGGGGCGAGGTGCAGCGCGCCGCCGGCGCCATGGAACGTCTCATCGAACTGCGGAATGCGGAGCCCGCCATCGTTGCACCGCCGGCGCCGCAATCCTTTCCCACGCCGGCGCTCGGACACATCCGTTTCGAGAATGTATCGTTCCGCTACCCATCGCGGCCTGACCAGTCGGCGCTGAGCGCCTTCGACATCGATATCAAGCCCGGTGAAAACATCGCTTTCGTCGGCCCGTCAGGTGCCGGCAAGAGCACCACGTTTCAGCTGCTGCTGCGCTTTTACGATCCACAGGCGGGACGCATCCTCATCGATGGCGTCGACATCTGCGCGGCGCGACCGGAAGCGGTACGCGCTCATATCGGACTGGTGCCGCAAGAAACCGTGCTGTTCGGCGCCAGCGCGCGCGAGAACATTCGTTACGGACGCCCGGACGCGAGCAACGCGCAGATCGAAGCCGCCGCTGTCGCCGCCGGGGCGGACAGCTTCATTCGGCAGTTACCGGAAGGCTACGACACATTTCTAGGTGAGCGCGGCACGCGGCTGTCAGGCGGCCAGCGACAACGCATCGCCATTGCGCGCGCGCTACTGAAAGATCCGTCCATCCTGCTGCTCGATGAAGCCACCAGTTCTCTCGACGCGGAAAGCGAACGCGTGGTGCAGGATGCACTGGAGCGGCTGATGGAAAACCGCACGACCATTATCGTAGCGCATCGTCTCGCGACCATTCTCAAGGCAGACCGCATCGTCGTGCTGGATCATGGTCGTATCGTCGCCATTGGCACGCATGCCGAGCTGCTGGAGAACAATCCACTTTATGCCCGACTTGCCGCGTTGCAGTTTGCCGACTTCACGACAGAGACGGCGTAGATAAGGCACCTGCGTCTGTAACGCTCGGGCTGCGGGAGTCAACTCGCGCGCCGCTGCAACGACACGCCATCGTCGACGGCAGGCTGATACGCCACGGAATAGTCGTCAAATGCGGCGAGCGCCTCATCCCAGTTGGCGGTTTCCGGCAACTCGAAGGCGTTGAATCCGCAACGGGCCAGGTAGAACAGCTGATCGCGTTGAATCTTGCCGACGGCACGCAATTCGCCGGTGAATTTGTAACGCTTGCGCAGCAGCTGTGCCTGACTGTACCCGCGGCCTTCGCCAAGACCGCCGAATTCGATGGCGACCAGCGAAATACGCAGGAAGTCGTGTTCGAGCGCCGCGACCGGATCGGTCGGTCCGATGCGCACGCCGAGCTTTCCGTCCCACAACCACCAACGCTCGCGCTCTTCCTTCCAGCGCGCGAACGGAAGGATCAACGCGCGTTCGCGGCCCAGTGGATCTTCATCCGCATAGCGCCATTCGTCGGCGACGATCTCACGCTGCTTTATCAGACGGCGCATACACTCTTGCCTTGAAAGGAGCCACGCCGATGCGGCGGAAGGTGTCGATGAAGCGCTCTTCCTCTTTGCGCTCCGCGACATACACGTTAAGGATGCGCGAAATGGTCTCGGCGACTTCGGCGTGACGCACCGAAGGACCGATCACCTGGCCGATCGCTGCATCGAAGCCACTCGCCGAGCCGCCGAGCGTGATTTGATACCACTCCTCGCCATTCTTATCGACGCCGAGAATGCCTATGTGACCCACACTGTGGTGACCGCACGCATTCATGCAGCCCGACATTTTCAGCTCGATCGGGCCGAGGTCGTAGAGATAGTCGATATCGTCGAAACGCTCGTTGATCTGCCTTGCGATCGGAATCGACGTGGCATTGGCGAGCGAGCAGAAATCGCCGCCCGGGCAGCAGATCATATCCGTCAGCGTGCCGACATTCGGCGTGCCCATATCGAGCGACTTCAGTTCGTGCCATAGCGCAACGATGTCTTTCTGCCGCACATCGGCGAACAGCAGATTCTGATCGTGCGTCGAACGTATCTGCCCGAGTGAGTACTGCTCGCTCAGCGCCGCAACACGATCGAGTTCGTCGGCGGTGATATCTCCCGGCGGACGCGTCGGCGCTTTCAGCGACACCACCACAGCGCGATAACCTGGCACTTTGTGGGTCTTGGTATTGCGCTGATACCAGTTGCGGAATTCGCTCGACTGACCCGCCATGAGATCTTCATTCGACAGCGTTTCGTAGTGCGGTGGCGTAAAGAATGCCTTGATGCGTTCAACTTCTGCGGCGTCATAGACCGGCGCCGTGTCGCGCGCAGCCTGCCACTCGGCTTCCACCATGTCGCGGAATTTTTCCGGACCCAGGGCCTTCACCAGGATTTTGATGCGCGCGCGATGAATGTTGTCGCGCCGACCTTCCAGGTTGTAGGTGCGCAGGATCGCTTCCAGATAACTCAGCAGATCCTGTTTCGGCAGGAAGTTGCGGATCACATGGCCGACCATCGGCATGCGCCCGAGCCCGCCGCCGACCAGTACTTCGAAACCGACTTCGCCCTCGGCATTGCGCACCAGGTGCAGGCCGATGTCGTGGACCTTCGACGCAGCGCGGTCCGCCGGTGAACCCGTGACCGCGATCTTGAACTTGCGAGGCAGGAACGAGAATTCCGGATGCAGGGTCGCCCACTGGCGAATGTATTCGCACCAGGGACGCGGATCCTCGATCTCGTCGGGCGCAATGCCCGCGAGATGATCGGCCGTCACATTGCGGATGCAGTTGCCGCTGGTCTGAATGGCGTGCATTTCG
Organism: Gammaproteobacteria bacterium; assembly: GCA_020029545.1. GTDB lineage: Bacteria > Pseudomonadota > Gammaproteobacteria > Steroidobacterales > Steroidobacteraceae > Steroidobacter. The sequence goes on along the minus strand of JAIBJL010000093.1, from coordinate 4,170 downwards.
ACGCTCGCCAGGAGCGCGAGAATGTCGGGTACGGTTTCCAGCTTCGGCCAATTGAACTGCAGGTTCTGGCGCGTCGTGAAATGGCCATAGCCCTTGTCGTACTCGCGGGCGATGCGCGCGAACATGCGCAATTGAGTGCTCGACAGCAATCCATAAGGCACGGAAATGCGCAGCATCGGCGCGTGCTTCTGGATATACAGACCGTTGCGCAAGCGCAGCGAGCGGAAATCGTCTTCGCCGAGTTCTCCCGCAAGAAAGCGTCGCGTCTGGTCGCGGAATTGCGCGACCCGCTGGTTCACCAGCTGGCGGTCGATCTGGTCGTACTGATACATGTTAGGACTGTAGCTGCCGCCCCTGCGGCCATGAAATAGGGATTGGCTATGAGCTGATACCGGCGTGTCACCGGCCCATCACAGGTCTGTTACCGGACACCGCGGGGCCCCGAATTCCAGGCGCCCGTGGGAAAAGGCTGGCCTTGCAAGGCCTTGGCGATCTTACGTTTTCGGCGCCGGGGTTTTCGGCGTAGGGGCCGGACGATAGCGTACCAGACCCTCCTGCGCGGTGGACGCAACCAGCACACCATCCCGGGTAAAAATATTGCCACGCGCAAAACCGCGCGAACTGGAAGCCGAGGGGCTATCCAGCACATAGAGCAGCCATTCATCCACTCGCGCCGGCCGATGAAACCACATCGCGTGGTCAATACTCGACACCTGCAGACTGTCGCGGGCCAGGGTCAGCCGCTCGTCCATGAACGTCACTCCGAGCAGATAGTAGTCCGAGGCGTACGCCAGCAGATTTCGATGCAGAATCGGGTCGTCCGGCAGTTGGTCCAGCGCCCGGAACCACATTTCCATGCGCGGCTCGCCCGACGCCTGATTGCCAAGATGCGGCAGCGAAGCCGGCCGGAAGTCGAACGCCCAATTCTGGTTCATAAACAGCGGCGGAAGATGAGGCGCTTTAAGCCGCATTTCCTCATTGACCTGCGCCAGATCCGGCAGCGTTTCGGGGTCGGGCACGGCCGGCATCCGGACCTGCCGATCCACGCCGACCTCGCCTACTTGAAACGATGCCGACATGTGAAAAATCTGCGCGCCGTGCTGAATGGCCACGACGCGACGACTGGTAAAACTCTTGCCGTCACGGCTGCGGTCCACCTCGTAGACGATGGGATGGTCCGGGTCGCCGGCGCGCAGAAAGTAAGCATGCAGCGAGTGCACCGTGCGCTGTTCCACCGTCGCATACGCCGCAGCGAGCGCCTGGCCCAGCACCTGGCCACCGAACACACGATGGTGCCCTGGGTCGCGACTCTCGCCGCGAAACAGATCCACTTCGAGTCGTTCAAGGCGCAACACCTGCAGCAGGTCTGCCAGCGTGGGATGCATCAGCCTTCTCCTGCCGCCGGCCGGGGCGGCGTGGCAACGCCCAGACGGCGATGCATGATGGGACTCGTGGTCGTGTACTGCAGGGCCACTTTCTTGGTGGGATTGAGCACGGCCGCGACTGCGAAAGCCGCCAGTGCCGCTTCATGAAAGCCCGACAGGATCAGCTTCTTTTTGCCGGGATACGTATTGATGTCGCCGATCGCAAAGATGCCCGGCGTGCTGGTCTGGAATTTCTCGGTGTCGACCAGGATGGCGCGTTTGTCGATATTCAGTCCCCAATCTGCAATCGGTCCGAGCTTGGGATGCAGGCCGAAAAATGCCATCACCTGATCGCATTCCAGATCCTCGACCTCGCCGTCGGTCTTTTTGATGCGCACGCCACCGAACCGGTCGTCCTCACCCAGAATGGAATGTGGCATCGCCTCGATGTAGCGGATACTGCCGGTGGCGGCGAGATCGCGCATTTTTGCGACCGACGCCGGCGCGGCGCGAAACTCGGGGCGACGGTGCACCAAGGTGACACTGCGCGCCTTGCCGGCGAATTCAAGCGTCCAGTCCAGTGCGGAATCGCCCCCGCCAAAGATGACCAGCCGTTGGTTGGTGAAATCTGCAGCGCTCTTCACCTTGTAATGAACGTGCGTGCCTTCGAACTGTTCGCTGCGCTCGGCACCCAGCCGGCGTGGCTGGAACGAACCCAGACCACCGGCAATGATCACCGTGCGCGTATGAAAACGGGTGTCCTGCGAGGTGCGTAGCAGGAACGTCTGGTCTTCCAGCACATTGAGTTCGGTCACTTCCTGACCCAGATGGTACTGAGCGTTGAACGGTTTGGTCTGCGCCAGCAAGCGGTCGATCAACTCTTGCGCACCGCAGATCGGCAGTGCCGGAATGTCATAGATGGGCTTTTCGGGGTACAGCTCACTGCATTGACCGCCGGGATGATTGAGCGAGTCGATGATATGCGCGTGGATGCCCAACAACCCGAGCTCGAAAATCTGGAACAGTCCACACGGACCGGCACCGACGATGACCACATCCGCCTGGATCGCACCATCGATAGCGGCGCCGGAATGAGTGGAATTCAAAATGGAATCCTCGGGTAACGTGGCAGATGACGGATCGCACGAGCGGAGGATTCTACAAGATTCCGCACCCGGCCCCCTGCCGCGCAGACGTTAGGGGTTAGACAAGAGAGGGAGCTAATGGGGGCGTTGCGCTGGTATTGCGATCGAGGCCTGCGAAATCTGTGCGAATCGTGCGTGCCGGCAGCATTGTTACCGTCACGCCAGCGTGGAACAATCGACACGCCTCCCTGCGAGATCACCCCCATGCGCCTCACCGTCAATGGCAAAGAACATCTCGTCGACGACGTGGATGAATCCACTCCGCTGCTGTGGATACTTCGCGATTCGCTCGGTCTCGTCGGCACCAAGTATGGCTGCGGCATCGCGCATTGCGGCGCCTGTACGGTGCACATGAACGGTACGCCGGTGCGCTCGTGTTCCGTCCCGGTTTCCGCCGTTGCGGGCCAGCAGATCACGACCATTGAAGGTCTCGCCGGCAAGGACGGCAAACGGCATCCGTTGCAAACTGCCTGGATCGATCATGACGTACCGCAATGCGGCTATTGCCAGGCGGGTCAGATCATGTCGGCCGCTGCGCTACTGCGCCACAAGCCGAAGCCCACCGATGCCGACATCGATGCCGCCATGTCCGGCAATCTGTGTCGCTGTGGGACTTACCTGCGAATCCGCAAGGCAATCCACGCGGCCGCCCAGTCGGCTGGCGAATGAGGTGCGCCATGAACGCTGTGCAAAACTCGTTACAGCTTGCCGATGCCGAAATTCACGACATTCTTCGCGCGACGGAAGCGCAGACAAGCCTTGCAGCAACGTTCAGCCGTCGTTCGTTCCTGAAGCTTGCCGGGGTGGCCGGCGGCGGGCTGGTACTCGCCTTCCATCTGGACGAGGGCAACCAGGTGCACGCTCAAACCGCGATACCAGCGGCAAAGCAATTCGTGCCCAATGCATTCCTGAGCATCGCGCCGGATGGTGCCATCGTGATCTACGCCAAAGGTCCCGAAATCGGCCAGGGAATCAAGACCTCGTTCCCCATGATCATTGCGGAAGAACTCGATGCCGACTGGTCGAAGGTTCGCATTGAACAGGCCGCGATCAACCCGACGGTGTTCGGACGTCAGAGCGCCGGGGGATCGCGTTCCATCCCGACGAACTGGGATCAGCTGCGGCGTGCCGGTGCGGTGGCGCGCTCGATGCTGGTATCGGCAGCCGCTGCCCAATGGAGCGTACCGGAAGCGGAACTCACGACGGCGAATAGCCTGGTGATGCATCCCGGCAGCAATCGCCAAGCTCGCTACGGCGATCTCGCACTCAAGGCGGCGTTGCTGCCGGTACCTGACGCACAGAATGTGAAGCTCAAAGAACTCAAGGACTTCAAGCTGATCGGTACGCGTGTGGGCGGTGTCGATAACGTGAAGATCGTGACCGGCCAACCGCTGTTCGGTATCGACCAGGTGGTACCGAACATGCACTACGCGACATTCGAGAAGTGTCCGGCAGTCGGTGGCAAAGTCCGCGGTGCCAATCTCGATGACATCAGAAAACTGCCCGGCATCGTCAATGCATTTGTTGTCGAAGGCAGCGGCAAGCCGACCGAAGTCATGCCCGGTGTGGCCATCATTGCCAAGTCCACCTGGGCTGCGATCAGCGCAAAGCGGCAGCTCAAGATCGATTGGGACCTGACCCATGCCGCCAAGGACAGCTGG
>JAIBJL010000396.1 GCA_020029545.1 Gammaproteobacteria bacterium | reverse complement strand
CACCGCCGAGCCCTGCCACTCGTGACCTACAAGGATGTAGGGAATGCCGAGCGTTGTATGGAACAACGCCGGCCGCTGTGGCGATGACGGGAAAAGGCGTGGCTTTTCCCGCATCGCTCGCCGCGTGCGCGGCGGGCACATCTGCTGCACATGGATGTGTAAATGCCGTGGGCGCAGGAAGCGCTGGAACGGCCATGTGCCTGGGTGGCACTCGACAAGAACGTTTCATGCCTCAGGGTTGTGCAGCGCGATGGACAACTAGCTTGCTTCATAGAGAAGCTGCGGGGTAGGTATCGCACAGTTGCAATAGCTGCTTTGAGCGGCCCCACGGTAGCTCATCGTTTGCGGTGTTCTTAGCATGGCCGCACTCAGGTCGACACGAGCGATATTGAATGAGCGAGCGCGCGGATCCTGGTGCGAACGGTACACCGACGCTGTTTCTAACCGATGCCGACGTCAGCGCGGCCGCGGATTGGGGCGCGGCGATCGACACTCTCCGGCGGGCGTACGCGGCGCCTGTCGATCCCGCCAGTGTGCCGCCGCGCTCCATGGCGCGCGCACCCGGCATCTGGCTGCGCAGTCTCACGGCCATCTCGCCGCTCGGGGGTTATCTCGGCTGCAAACTGATTGCAGCTTCGTATCGCGCGCGCCGTGCAAGCTATCTGATCGCTCTGTTCGATCAAGCGACCATGGGCTTACACGCGCTGATCGACGGCAACCAGATCACCGGGATTCGCACGGCAGCGACCGCCGCCGTCGCGGTCGACGTACTGGCGCCCCAGTGCCCGCTGCGCGTCGGTGTGCTGGGCTCCGGATTCGAGGCGCGGGCACAACTCACCGCCTTGGCAGCGATTCGGGAAATCGCCAGCGTGACGATATTCAGTCCCACTCCTGCAAATCGTGAGCGCTTTGCCGAGCAGTTTCGGTCGACGCTGCGTCGGCCGATCCAGCCGATGAGCACCCCGGAGCGGGCGCTCGCCGGCGCGGACGTGGTCATCTGCGCCACGCGATCGCCGGACGAATCGCCGGTGCTCCTGGGGCAGTGGCTCGAACCCGGCATGAGCGTCGTCTCGATCGGTTCCACGCTTGCGGAGCAGCGTGAGGTCGATGTGGAGGTCGTGCGCCGCTCGCAACTCATCGTCGCGGATATGCCGGACGAAGTGGCGCACGATAGCGGCGACATGCTGGCAGCCTCTCACGCGGGCGTGAACTTTACCGATAAGCTCGCATCATTGAGTGACGTGATCAGCGGGCGACGAGCGGTGCGTGCCACCCCCCAGGACATCGTGCTCTACAAGTCGGTCGGCTCGGCATTGCAGGATGTGGTGATCGCCGAGATGCTGCTGGAGCGCGCCCGCGCGCGTGGCCTCGGGACGACCATGCCGGTCAGCATCATGCCGGTCGCCAAGTAATCTCCATTCAGTACGGATTCCAGTACGGCCTGCGCCGGCGCCGAATTTATGCGCGTCTGGTGATCAGTACCGCGCGCCGAACACCTCACCGGCAACGCTATACTCGCATCGCCTCGTTCCCGCATCGCCGATGCCAGAACCCGGCTCATTGACGGAATCGACGATGCCTACCATCCATGATGTCGCGGCACGCGCCGAGGTTTCCACGGCCACGGTGTCGCGAGTACTCAGCGACCCGAAGAAGGTCTCGGAAGCCACGCGCCGCCGCGTGCTCAAGGCCGTGCAACAGCTGGGATACTCGCCTAACGCTGCCGCCAAGAGCTTGCGCACCCTGAGCACACGCAAGCTGCTCGTTACGGTGCCCGATATCGCCAATCCGTTTTTCTCGCTGATCATCCAGGGTATCGAGGAGGCGGCGCTGCGGGAAGGCTACGCGGTCGTGCTGGGCGATACTCATCATGATATCGAGCGGGAGGAGCGCTATGGCGAAATGCTCCTGCGCCGCGAGGCCGACGGCCTGATTTTCCTCGGGCACAATCTGAGTAAATCGCTCGGCGCCATGATGAAAAGGAACCGCATGGCGCCCATCGTAAACGGCTGCGAGTACAGTCCCAATCTGCGCGTGCCGAGCGCGCATGTCGATAATGAAGCCGCTGCCTACGAGGCGATGAACCACCTGTACGGGCTGGGGCACCGGCAGATCGGCGTCGTCACCGGACCCTTGGCGAGCCCGTTGAGCCGCGACCGGTTGCGAGGTGTGCAAACGTGCGCCAAGGACAATGGAGCAGGCCGCCAGGTGATGGTGGTCAACGGCGACTTCTCGATCGAGTCGGGCATCGCGGGCGCCGCGCGCCTGTTCGCTCAGGAAACGCCGCCCACCGCGGTTTTCTGCTTCAACGACGAAATGGCCATCGGCGTACTGGACTATGCCAATCGCGTCGGCAAGTCCGTGCCGGGCACACTCTCGATCATCGGGTTCGACGACATCCGCTTTGCGCGTTACATGCGTCCGGCGTTGACGACCATCAGTCAGCCCATGCTCGACATCGGCCGGGAGACGGTGCGCTTGCTGCTGGGAATACTACAAGGCACGGTCACCTCGCCGGTGTCGGTGACCTTGCCGCACAAGTTGGAAATCCGCTCCAGTACCGGCGCGCCGCCACGGCCCGTTTCGAAAGGTTGATTTCCTGCGTACGCCATGTCGCGTACGCCGCACTGCCTAACTGCGAAACGCCTGCCGTCCGAATCCTTGCACGGCAATGCCCTGCGACTTGAGCACTTCATGCTGCAAGGCGTACATCGCAGCGGCGGCGGCATCGATGGAGCGTACGAACTCCAGTGAGCCGGCAAGAATGGGTGCCAGCCGATCCTTGTCCTGCAAGCGCGCCTGGGGATATTCGTGCTCCAGAACCAGGCAGGTTTGCGCCGGATCGATATCCAGCAATTCACGCGCCGCAAGCTGGTGGTCGAGCCAGTCGACCGTGCGATTCTGCAGATAGGCCAGCGGATCGTGGCGCGCAGTTCCGGGCAACTCGTGCTCGGCAAACACTGTTTGTTTCTTCCAGGCGTTGGCGTGATCCGCGATATTTGGAGAAGGCTTGCCGCCTATCCAATCGCCTCGCTGCAGCGTCTGGCCTCCATAGCCCCACGCGGCGATGCCGCGCGAGTCGATGACTTGCCCTTTGACATGAAATCCATCGATCAGGAAAGCGTAACCCTCGTCCTTCAGGTATTGAAAGATCGAGCGGCTGTCCTGGCCCATGAGAATGGCGTGCGAAGGATCGTAATGAATGCGGAACTGATCGCCGACCTTGTGACGCTCGCAGATCCGGTGCAAGGCAATCCACGGGCCGGGTGCATAGGCGAGGTTGTTGTGCCATTTGTCCGCAATGGTCCATCCTGGCATGGGACAGTGCTCCACACGGAATACCAAGCCGCGCGCCTTTGCTGCGGCGAGCAGCGGTATGAACTGGGATTCGAACATCTCCAGATTCGCGTCCATCTCCAGATCGGGATTGCGACCGACAAATCCGCAGACGGCGTTTACCCCCAGTAGCACCGCTGCATCGAAGACGCGCAACATGAGTTCGTGCTTGCGCGCCCGGGCGCCGGCATCGGCGGCCAACATGTTGTCGAAGTAAGCCAGGTCGGACAATCCAACGCCTGTCTGTTGCATTGCTGCCTGGACTCGTCGGGCGCGAGCTGGAGTAAACGGCTCGCGCAGGTCGAGCGTGTTGGCGACTGGATCCAGCAAGGCCTCCGGAGGTACGTCGGCTTGGCTCGGATGCAGCGCGGCCGAGAGCTGGATATTGGGGCTGCCGACTTGGCGTGCGAACTGCAGCCACTCCTCGATGGCGAGATCGGCGTCCACATCGCGCTTGTGGCGCGGTGTCAGTTCCTGCAAGGCGGCTGTCAAGAGACTGAGCTGCATCGTCTTGGGTTGGAATGTCAACGCCGCCATGCGTACTCCGGATTCTTGGTGCGGATGCCCGCAATACCCTAGGTGTCTGTAAAGCATTACAGCCATACCGGCCGCAAGCTACCGGTGCGTGATTATAGGGTGATTTAGCAATGTAATCCATTACATTCACCGTCACCGCAGAGCGCGTTACCCGATCAGGCAGCGCTTGGATTCTTTTTCACATGCAACGCACTGCGGGCTAGGAGGAGGGGGCTGCGCTGGAAGTCGGCTTCTCCACGGGCGCACCGAGCTTGCGTCCGTCGGCGAGTGCCACGCCGATCAGGCTGCCGCCCGCTCCCCGTCATTCAGCGGGTGAATGGCAATTTTGAGGATTGGTCCACTGGAATTCAGTGACGGCACCCTCCAGAGCCAGCTCTTTCTTTATGTTGAACATGGTAAGGAGTGGTCTGCCACGGCCGGAGTGACGGTGGCAAACATCATGGCTTGTTGTTCTTCCCTGGCACCGACTGGATGCCGACAGGATTGTGATCATTCTCTCACAAGGAACAGTCCAGGATTTCCGTGTCCCGCTTGCCGCGAAGATGGCCAACCAAGGTAAGGCTCCTCGAGCACGGTTGGATTGGATATCGAACAACCGCCTGTTTGCAAACCTCCCAGGTGAGAGCGGCCAAAGTCAACGACGGACGCTCATATTTACTCAGTTTTACCCTGCCGAACAGCGGGTAACATTGCCTCAAGTACGATGCTACGCATGGATAGGATCGTGCCCGTCGGATGGTTTTTCCTGAAAGGGATTGGCCGAATGACGGTCCCGGCGGTGGCCGCTTGCCGGCAAAGCCCGGCAAAGGCGTCCCCCTGGTGAATCTGATACTGTCCCGCTTCGGCGATGTGAGACGCGTAACGGGTACGCAGGGGGCTGCCCCGGTTAGCATTGC
>JAIBJL010000092.1 GCA_020029545.1 Gammaproteobacteria bacterium | reverse complement strand
GCCATCGAACCGCGCAAGGGCAGCTTCAGCGTCGAGCCGTTCATCGTCAGCGGCAAGGAGGTCCTGACCTGGGCCGATGTGAAAATCTCGCATTCGCTGGCCGATGACTATCAGCCGATTCCCACGGTCACCTGGTCACATCGCGACGTCGAACTCGACACGACGGCGTACGGTAGCGGCGAGCGCGGCAAGGCAGTCACGCGGGTCATCTACCGCGTGCACAACAAGCGGAGTTCGCCGCAGAAATTGACGCTGGCGCTGGCGGTACGTCCGTTCCAGGTCAATCCACCGCAGCAGTTTCTCAATACGGCCGGTGGCGTCAGCCCGATCCAGGATCTGTCCATGGCGCAGGGCAATGTGCTGGTCAATGGCGCCATTGGCATCCGGCCGCAGACGCCGGCGCATAGCTTTCGTGCCTTGCCGGTCGATGCGGATTCGCCTTGCGACTGGCTGACGATGGCGACGGCCCCGCAGTCAGTCCACGACGAGACCGGCTTTGCCTCGGGTGCCTTGCTGTATGAACTCTCGTTGCCCGCCGACGGTCGTGACGAGGTTGCCATCGACCTGCCGCTGCACCCGGATAACCCCGCAGACCAGCCTCTCGATGCGACGCCTCTTGCCGGCTTGTCCCAGGTTCGGCAGCAATGGCAGGAGCGACTCAATCGCGTCGAACTCGATCTGCCCGCAGACGGACAAGCCTGGTTCGACACCTTGCGCAGTTCGCTCGCACATGTGCTGATCAATCGCGACGAGTCGGGAATTCAGCCAGGCTCGCGTTCCTATGAACGTTCCTGGATTCGCGATGGCGCGATGACCTCGCAGATGTTGCTGCGGTTGGGACATGAAGCGGAAGTGCGCGAATTCCTGCTGTGGTACGCCGATTATCAGTTCAGCAATGGCAAGATTCCCTGCTGTGTGGACTTCCGCGGCGCCGACCCGGTGCCGGAGAACGACAGCCCGGGCGAGTTCCTGTTTCTGATCGACGAACTGTATCGCTACAACAACGATCTCGAATTGCTCAAGAAGCTATGGCCGCGGGCGCAGAAGACCGTCGAGTACATGGACCAATTGCGCCTGTCGGAACGCACGCAGACGAACATGCAGCCGGAACGACGTGCGTTCTATGGCTTGATGCCGGCGTCGATCAGTCACGAAGGCTATTCGGCGAAGCCCATGCACTCGTACTGGGATAGTTTCTGGGCGCTGGCCGGCTACGAGGCCGCCGTGCGTATTGCGAACGCGGTGGGCGACAAGGCGCAGGGGTTGAAGTACATCCAGGCACGCGATCAATTCCGTTCGGATCTGTATCGTTCGTTGCAGGTCACGATGCGCCAGCATCAGATCAAGTATCTGCCCGGAGCGGCGGAGCTCGGCGACTACGACCCGACGTCGACGACCATTGCGATCACGCCGGTCGGCGATCAGCAGATGCTGCCGCCCGATGCGATGATGGCGACGTTCGAACGCTATTGGGACGAGTTCGTCAAACGTCGTAACAGCACGTCATGGGATGTGTACACACCTTACGAGTGGCGCAACCTGGCGGTGTTCGTACGCCTGGGATGGCGTGCACGCGGACTCGAACTGATGAAGTTCTTCATGGACGATCGCCGTCCGCGCGAGTGGAATCAATGGGCGGAAGTCATCGGGCGGGACGAGCGTGCACCGCGTTTCGTCGGCGACATGCCGCACGGCTGGGGTGCGTCGGATTTCGGGCGCTCGATGCTGGACTTGTTTGCGTACGAGCGTCCCGCCGACGAAACACTGGTGCTGATGGCCGGGTTGCCGCCGCAATGGATTCGCAAGGAAGGTTTCGCGGTACGCCGTCTGCGCACGCCCTATGGTGAACTGAACTATTCGCTCAAAGTCGAGGGCGAGAAGCGCACGCTGGAGATCGCTGCGCTGGATCGCCCACCCGTTGGCGGTGTGTCGGTCGCATGGCCCGAAGGCGAAAAGATGGGACGGCAAACCATCGAAACCGGCAGCGCGCGCTGGGTCGGGACCGAGCTGCGCATCGGTAAACTGCCATTCAAAGTGACGTTCACCCAGTAGTCGGCGTCGCTCGCCACGCAGGTCGCCATAACAATGAGCCCGCAATGAACCACCCAGTGAGACCCTAGATTCATGGCTGCAGTGACGCTTCGCGGAGTTCGCAAGGTGTACGAGAACGGCTTCGTGGCGGCGCATCGCGCCGATCTCACGATTGTCGATGGCGAACTGCTGGTGCTGGTCGGCCCCTCCGGCTGTGGCAAGAGCACGCTGCTGCGCATGATTGCCGGGCTTGAAGAAGTGACCGAGGGCTCGATCTTCATCGGCGATCGCGATGTCACGACGCTTGAACCGCGCGATCGCGATATCGCGATGGTGTTTCAAAGCTACGCGCTGTATCCGCACATGACGGTGGAAGAGAATCTGGGCTTCGGACTCAAGCTTCGGGGCAGCACGCCAGGCGAAGTCAAAAAGCTGGTGAACGAAGCGGCACAAACGCTCGATCTCACGGCGCTGCTCAGCCGCCTGCCGAAACAGCTCTCGGGTGGCCAACGACAACGTGTGGCCCTGGGTCGGGCGCTGGTGCGCAAGCCGCAAGTGTTCCTGCTCGATGAGCCGTTGTCGAATCTCGATGCCAAATTGCGCGGCTCCACGCGCACCGAGATCGCGCGGCTCCACCGTTCCCTGGGCACCACCATGATCTACGTGACGCACGACCAGGTCGAAGCGATGACGCTCGGCCAGCGCATCGTGGTCATGAATCAGGGCGTGATTCAGCAGGTCGATACGCCCATGAGAATTTACGACCATCCCGTGAACCTGTTCGTGGCGGGATTTCTCGGTAACCCTTCCATGAATTTCTTTCGTGGCACGCTGTCGCAGCAAGGCGTTCTGTCGATACTCGGCGATGGCGCCCAGTTTCCATTACCGGAAGCCTACGCAAGCGTGCTCGCAGGCTATCGCGGACGCGAACTTATTGCCGGCATCCGTCCCGAAGACCTGCGACGCGAACTCGCTCCGGGCAGCGCCGGCGAGGGTGGAGTCATCCAGGGCACCGTCGATCTAATCGAATCCATCGGCAACGAGGCTTTCCTGCATCTGCGCCTGGGTCCCTGGCCATTGATAGTGCGCACGTCGCCGCAGAATCTTCCCGAGATCGGCACGATCGTTACGCTCGCCGTATCGCCGCAGCGTATTCACTTCTTCGATCCGGCAAGCGGCGAGCGCGTCGTGGCGCTGACATAGATTGATGAGTTACACGATTCCACCAAGTGCCGTACTCGAGTGTCCAGCTAGAGGAGCTCAGAAACATAACCGCGTCTCGGTCGCGCCACTGTTACAACTGACCCCTTACGCAGAGGGGAAGACGGGGAAGAACGGCATTTATCTATCCAACGTCGGACTCGGTCCAGCGGTCATCACTGGATTCTTCTTTCCTGTTCAAGAGCTGACGAAGTTGTCTCGGTTGGTGCAGAAGAACGCCGCAGAGTTTTTGGAGGCTTGGAATGAATTCTTTGGCACTCAGAAGTGAACCTTGCGCAGAGCAAGTTCATTGTACAGACGATGAGTTGGTGGTCGTCCTGACAGATGGCCGTACGTTATCCGTTCCGCTTGCGTGGTTTCCACGTTTGGCCAATGCGTCTGCGCGTCAGCGCTCAAAGTATGAAGTTCTCGGAAACGGGAGTAGGCAAACCGACCCGGTGGTTGCCGAGCTAGTCCCGGCACCGGAAAACCTCGGCACAGCGTTCACTTCTGCGTGAATGCGTGCGAGCATCGTTTTAAGTGACAATCAGTGCGTACTTAGCATGCGCGTCGTTGCTGCCGATCGTGAAGCCATCGTCGAAGAGGGTGGCCGCTGCGAGTATCAACCCTGAAAGCGAGGTCGGCGATGAGCGCGACATTTCAACCTTCCGGTGTCGTCACCATCACCACAGACTTCGGGCACCAGGGTCCGTTCGTCGCCACCATGAAAGGGCGCATCTATACGCGCCTGCCCACGGCACGGATCATCGACGTCACGCATGAAGTGCCGGTTTATTGGCCGGCTGAAGCCGGCTTCTGGCTGGTGCGCGCGTTCGAGTATTTCCCGTCTGGCTCGGTGCACATTGCCGTGGTCGACCCGGGGGTCGGCACCGACCGGGAGATTATTGTGGTCCAGGCTCGCGATCACATGTTCATCGCACCGGACAACGGTTTGCTGGCGCCCATTGTTGGCCGTCATCCGGACGCGGCGATCCATCGGCTGGATGCTGCCGGCGCTCGGCAGCGCTTCAAACTCAGTGTGCCGAGCGCGACCTTTCACGGACGGGATATTTTCGCGCCGCTGGCCGCGGAAATTGCCGCCGGGCGGGCCACGCTTGCCGATCTCGGCCCGCGGATTACCGACATTGTTCCGGCCTGGGTGGAAGAACCGGTTGCCACCGCAGCGCAAGTGGCAGGGGTCATCATGACGATCGATCACTTCGGCAATCTGATTACCAATATCGATGGGGGATTGATTCAGGGCTTCGGACGCCCCATGGTCCGCACAGGAGGACACCAGTTCTCGTTACGACGCACCTACGGCGAAGTCCGGCCGGGCGAGCTGCTGGCGTTGATCAACTCTTTTGGCGTCATCGAGATCGCCCGTGCCGAAGGTAGCGCCACCGAGGCGCTGGGGTTGGGGCGGGGCGCACCCGTCATCGTTACAGATAGCTAATCCGGCCGTCGGCAGGGCTGCGCGGTCTGTCAAAGCAGCTGTTTTCCGGCGGATTGCGTGGTGAATGCCCCCCCTCAGCGCTGGTCGCCGGGCTGCCCGGATATGCGGATTTGACGAATGGCCATTGAAAAGCGCCGCGCATCGTATATAGTCCGCAGGCTTCAGGGTCCCACGGCTTCCGATGTATTTGATTTTTCGGAACTTTTTCAGGAATCACCATGGCGGAGAGAGACGACGATCATTTCGATATCGATGATGACTTCGTCGCCGAGAGCGACGAAGAGCAGAGTTTCGACAAGTTCATCGACACCCGGCGGGTTCGTCCGGGCGTCAAAGACGCGACCAAAAAAGGCAAGGCGGCCTGGAGCAAACTCGAAGACGTGCTCGCCGAGCGTCGCCTGAAAAAAGAACTCAACGACTTCGAAGAGTAGCGGTCCGAGCTGTCAGGAGCGCGCGCAGGACCGCTTGCGCGCAGCGACGCGACTCCTCTTCGGCCATCCCAAAGAGCGAAGATAGCGCCGCTTCGAACTGACCAGTGGGGCCGAGCAGTGGGACCGACGGGCGGGCGCGAAGGGACCGGGACGCACGCAGTCGAGCCGCACCCGCGCGCAACAAGATTTCTCAACGGGGTTTGATATGACGGCTGTTTCTACGCCCGCCGCTTCGCCGTGGGTCGTCCTCAAGTTCGGTGGCACCAGCGTCTCGTCGGTGGCTAACTGGTCCAACGTGGCGCTGGTGCTGCGCGCGCGCCTGGCCGAGGGACTGCGTCCGGTCGTGGTGCATTCCGCCTTGTCGGGCATTACAGACCGCCTGGAGCAATTGCTGACGCTGGCTCTCAGCGGCGAATGGCAGCCGGTCATGGACCAGATCGAACAACGCCATCGCGATCTCGCGCGCGACCTGGGTGTGGTCCCGACCCCCGACCTGGAAGAACAGTTCCGACGCCTGCGCCAGATCGCCTCCGGCATCGCGCTGGTGGGCGAGGTCAGCGAACGCCTGCGGGCCCGCGTCATGGCACAAGGCGAATTGATGGCTACGCGGCTGGGGGCAGCGTACCTCGCATCGCAGGGGCTGAACGTCCAGTGGGTAGACGCACGCACGGCGCTCAAGGCTGAATCGCGGCGCAATGCCAACCTGCGTTCGACTTACCTGTCCGCCACCTGTGCCTTCGAACCGGACCTGCAACTACAGCAGCGCTGGTCGGCTCCCGGCACCGTGTGGATCACGCAGGGCTTCATCGCGAGCGACGACGCCGGCGACACGGTGCTGCTGGGACGCGGCGGCTCGGATACGTCGGGCAGCTATTTCGCTGCGAAGCTGCAGGCGCGACGGCTGGAAATCTGGACCGACGTGCCCGGTATGTTCAGTGCCAACCCGCGCGCAGTGCCGACGGCGCGCCTGCTATGTGCCCTGGAATACGACGAGGCACAGGAGATCGCCAGCAGCGGGGCCAAGGTGCTGCATCCCCGCTGCATCATGCCGGTCAAGCACTACGGAATTCCGCTCTACGTTTACGCCACGCAGACGCCAAATCTCGAAGGCACCGTCATCACGACGCACGGCGGCACTGCCGCACAGGTCAAGGCTGTCACGATCAAGAAGAACATTACCTTGCTGTCGATGGAAACCGTCGGCATGTGGCACTCGGTGGGCTTTCTTGCCGATGCGTTCGCCGTCTTCAAGGAACACGGTCTGTCGATCGACCTGGTCTCGACGTCGGAAACCAGCGTCACGGTGTCGCTGGATCCGGCGGCCAACACGCTGGACAAGGCGACGCTCGATGGATTGATCGCCGATCTGGCCAAACTGTGTCGCGTGCAGGTCATCGGGCCGTGCGCCGCCGTGAGTCTGGTCGGTCGCAATATCCGCGCGATCCTGCATCGTCTCGGCGATGCGCTCGAACTCTTCGAGGAACAGAAGATTTACCTGGTCACGCAAGCAGCCAACGATCTGAACATCACCTTCGTGATCGATGAAGCACAGGGCGATCGACTGGTCTCGCGGTTGCACGAGATTGCGATCCGCAAAATGACGGCCGATCGCGTTCTGGGGCCCACTTGGGAAGAGCTGTACGGCTCGCCGGGGCAGGCGATCGATACCTCGAAGCAATGGTGGCATGTGCGCCGCGATGCGTTGCTCGCGCTGGGTCGTGAGCACGGTGCCGCATTCGTCTACGACCGCGCATCACTTGAGGAAAAGGCGAAGTCGCTGCAGGCATTGTCGGGCATCGACGGCGTGTTCTACGCGCTCAAGGCGAACTGGCACCCCGAGATTCTCAAGCTGTTCCACGCGCACGGATTGGGCTTCGAATGCGTCTCGCAAGGCGAAGTCCAGCATGTGCTCAACACGCTGCCGACGATCGATCGCAAACAGATCCTGTTCACGCCGAACTTCACACCGCGCGACGAGTATGCCTGGGCGCTGGAACAGGGCGTCTGGGTCACGCTCGACAACCTGCATCCGTTGCAGCACTGGCCTGAGTTGTTCAAGGGCCGCGATGTGTTCGTGCGCATCGACACCGGCTATGGACGCGGCCATCACGACAAGGTGCGCACCGCTGGCGTACATTCGAAGTTCGGTGTGCCGTTGTTCGAAATGGACGAGCTGCAACGACTGGTGAATGCGGCCGGTGCACGCGTTGTCGGCCTGCATGCGCACACCGGCAGTGGCGTTTTCACGGTCGATAATTGGACCTCCGTCGGCGAGACGCTCGGCGCACTGACGCAGCGCTTCAACGAAGTGCACACAATCGATCTGGGTGGCGGTCTGGGTGTCCCTGAGCGTCTCGGGCAGCCGGGCGTGGTGCTGTCGGAATTTGACGCTGCGTTGTTGCAGATCAAGCAGGCGCATCCGCATATCAATCTGTGGATCGAACCGGGGCGCTATCTGGTCGCTGAAGCCGGTGTACTGTTGGCCAGCGTGACGCAGCTCAAGGGCAAGGGCGAAGTTCAATATGTTGGTGTCGCCACCGGCATGAACTCACTGATCCGCCCGGCACTGTACGGCGCACATCATGAGATTCTGAATCTCACGCGCATCGACGAACCGGCGACCGAAGTCGTCAATGTCGTCGGACCGATCTGCGAATCGGGCGATCAGCTCGGCCTGGATCGTTTGCTGCCGCCGACACAGGCAGGCGACGTGCTGCTGATCGCGACGGCGGGTGCCTACGGACGCGCCATGAGTTCGACCTACAATCTGCGCGAGCCGGCGAAGGAATTCGTGATCTGAGGGAGACGGAAAGGCTGAGGACTGTAGGCTGTGAGCTGTAGCCAGACCCAGACCAGAACCAGAGATGGAACTCACGTCGAGTCGTGCAGCGTCGATTCTTAATCTTGCTACAGCCCACAGCCTTCCGCCTTCCTCACTGCGTCGGCACGCGACGACAGCGGCGGACGAGTTGTTCGCACTGTGACACCGGTCGCGCCGGCGGCTCGTCAAAGTCCGCGCCGACGTGACAGAATGCCGCAGCGACCACAGCGAGGCCCTGAGTCAATGCGAATGCCGTCAATGCGAATGCCCAGGCGAATTGCCGTGCGTACGGCCTTGATCATGGGGGCGACCTGCGCTACTGCGTTCAGCGGCCCGCTGGCCGCAGCACAGCCCGCCTGGGAGAAAGATCCGCCGCCGCGCCTGATCGAAGACGTCCTGCGTGTCGAGGTCAATTTCATGAGCGCGTCGTACGATACGACAGCGCGTGTCGATCCCACAGTCGACGAGCCTGGCACGGTGTTCAACGCCGAGGACGATCTCAAAATCGACGCTACCGAGTACCTGATTGCTGGCGAGATCACGTTGCTGCCGGGCACGCGTCACCTGCTGCGACTGAGCGGGTTGAACACACAACGCAGCGGCCGAACGCGCCTCGCGCGCGATATTGCGTACGACGATCAGATCTATCGAGTCAACGAATTGGTCGACAGCTCGCTGAGTCTGCGTCTATTTGGATTTACGTACGGCTTCAAGCTGATTGCAAATGAGAGGATGGAACTCACGCCGACCGTAGGCGTACAGATCGGCGAGTATTCATCCAACGCCGTTGTGCGTAGCCGAGTCACCCGCGAACCGACGGGCGACATCTCTCCGGTACCGGTGGTCGGCTTGGATGCACGCTACGACTTCAGTCGCCGTTGGTCGGCCGAAGGACGCGTCCAGTATGTGACGATTGAACTGGATAAGATCGAAGCCTCGCTGCTCGATTGGCGACTGGGCGTCACCTATCGGATCAATCCGCACTTCGTCGTCGGCGCCGGCTACCGCTCGTTCAATATCGATGCGACCTCTGCTGAAGAAGGCTCGTCGGGCATCATCGATATGAGTATCACCGGACCACTGCTGTATATGAGGGCGAGCCTGTAGGGTAAGGACGCTTGTCTCCTTCTACCGATCAGAATGTACGTTGTTGCAAGTGGCGCCGCGCTGCATTTCTATACCGGCACGCGTGTTTCGGAGGATATCGACTCCTTATTTTCACGCCGTATTGCGGATGCAAAGTGTAGTCCCCGCAAGCAACCCCGCCCGTGCCGGTCGAAGGATTAGCACCGGCCGTCGACGTCGATGGGCGAACTGAAGTACCGACGCAATCGTCACTAGAATCCAGCCGACAGTGTCACCTGATACGTGCGATCCGGACCGGGACGAAATGTTGCGGCGCCGCTCGCAACCGGCGTGAGCGTACCGAGATAGTCCTTGTCGCTCAGGTTGTCGACGTTGAAGCGCAGTTTCAGCTGTTTCAGCGGGCCGAAGGACAGCGAGTCTCCGGCGATATCGACATAGGCGTTGTAGATCGTGTATCCACCGATCGACTCCGTATTCACATAGTTGCTGTATCGGTCGCTCAAGTACCGCGCCGACAGATTGATGATCGCCCAGGAGACTGGCTCGAAGGTGATGCCACCCTGCAGCACGTACTCGGCGTTGTCCGGCAGGCGTTTGCCCGAGATCAGCAACGTTGCGATGGCTGCGCCCGTGTTGAGGTTCGTGGTGGTGTAGTCATCCTGGAACTCGGCGATGTTGTAGGTCAAGTTGCCGTTGAAATAGACCTTCTCCTGCAGCCAATGCGGCTTCCAGGTGCCGCTGAGCTCCGCGCCGTAGGATTCGACAGCGCCGACGTTGGCATAGAACGTTTCCGTGCGGCCGCCGCCGCCAGGCACGGCGACGCTGTACGACTGCAGGAAATTCTCGAAGGACGTGTAATACACGGCCAGGGCGGCGTTGAATGTGGGTCGATTGGTGCGAATACCCAGTTCGACATTCTTCGAGGTCTCGGCGTCCAGATCCTCGGTAGCGGCAGGGTTGTCGGGTCCTGCAAAGATGTCGTCGGCGCCGCGAGGCAGCGCGAGATTCTCGGAGTAGGACGCGAAGATCTGCTCGGTCGGCGTGAATGCGAAGACCGCGCCCACCTGCGGCAGGAAAGCATCGTCCCAGCTGTCGGTGATGCGTGGCTGTCTGCCAGCGATGTAGTCGGCAGCATTGCGGTAGCCCGCGATTTCGTAGTCGAGCTGCAGTGCCTTGAATCCCAGCTCGAGCTTGAGGCGCGAGTCCAGCAGCGACAGCGTGTCCTTCACGAAGAACTGCAGCGCATCGCGCGTCGAGGTGTGGTCGCGCTGCAGATGGACAGGCTCATTCAGCAGCGGCTCGCCTGCTGGGTTGCCGCCGACTTGGTTATAGCGCGCCTGGGTGCGATGATAGTCATCGCTCTCGTACCACAGGCCCGCCTGCAGCAGATGGAGGCCGGCGTCGAAGTCGATGCGAGTGCTGAGTCCCTTGCGATCGCCGCCCACCGTGGAGAGACCGTACTGCAGTCCGCGCGGCGCAAACAATCCGGGAACGAACGGTTGTTCGGAGGTGTAACGAGCAATCGAGGTGGCATACGCTTCCGGAGAAACGCCATAGCCCTCCTTGTCTTCGTAGTAGGCCGTCGTTGTCAGATTCCATGACTCGCCGAACTGCACCCGATCCGTGAGTCCGAATAGATAGTCGGTGCGCTGATTGATGGCCTGCTGATAGTACTGGTTGTAGTTGGTCGCCGAGTATGGAATCCCCGACACGGCCGGCGGCAGGTCGGGTACATAGCCGAGATACGCAAAATAACGCCCGCTGCGACCAAATGGATCATTGGCGGTGCCGAGATACTGTGCCTTGCTGATCGCTGGGGTGTCGTAGTCGAAGAAGTCGTTGTAGACCGCCTGGAAGGTCAGGTCGTGCGTGTCGCTGAATCGGTAGCGCAGTTTCGCTTCGATGTGCTCGCGGTCGATGGTGCCGGGTCCTCGCCACAGGTCGCTGTCGATCTTGGAGCGCGACAGATAGCCAGAAAGCCCACGCCATTCGCCGCTGTCGATCTTGATGAAGGACCGGCGCAGATCGTCGCTGCCGAGGGTTTCGGACAGTGTGATACCGAACGTGTCGGCCGGATCGACGCTCAGGTACTGCACGATCGGACCGAGCGAGGCGTAGCTATTCCTGGAGACGTCGCCCGCGCCCTGTGAGGCAGCGACGCGACCGAGATTCTCGTTGTCCACATAGCGGAAGATCGGGCTGCCGCCAAACTGGTCGGATCGTCCCATCGGAATTTCATCCAGCAGAAAGCCGATCTGCTGAAAATTGAATGCACGCACGAACACCGAGTTGCCGAACTCGTACAGGCCCAGTGCGTCGTTCGCCTGAACGTTGAAGCCAGGGAGTGACTCCAGCATTTTCAGGCCCGAGATACCCGAGGGTGCTGACAGCAACGCTTCACGAGTGACCGAAATGGTGTTGGCGATCTGATCGGTGCCAATGGCCGTTGTCGCCTCGGAGACTCGCTTGCCGGTAACAACCACCTGTTCCACCGGCGAGCCATCGCTCGCGGCGAGTGTCTGATTGGCAGCGAGGACGTTGGCAGCGAGGACGCCGAGTGCGGACAGCGACAGGGATGAAACCAGCATGCTTCGACTCACGATTAACTCCGGGTTGAGTTCTTTCTATGGCCGCACTGCGGCGCTTCGTCCTGGAGCATCGAGGCGTACGCAGTGTTGCGCAAAGCCGGCTTGCTATTTGCAACGGCTGTCCGGTTATGTGACCGACGCGTAACGGGACTCAGCGGTGCGCGAACGGTCATGCTGACCACTCTGTGACCTTGCAGCGACGCGAATGAAATTGTCCGGCGAGCGATGGTAGTTCTAGCATTTCCAACGGCGCGCGGTGCGCGCCTGCGGCGGTGTGCCGCGCGTCCTTCTCTTCACCTGGGTCACATCACATGAGCGATCTGCCAAGGCTTTGCGTCCGCACCGGTGTGGGCGTCGTGATGACATGCGCGTCTTTTCTATCAGTCGCATGTCTATCAGTCACATGGGCGGCGGGGGTGCCGGACGATGCCACTGTCAGACGGGTGCATGAATCGTTGCTCACGATCGATGCGCATATCGACATCCGCGATGATTTCGACCCCGCCCAGGCGGCAGGCAATACCACCGGCCAGTTCGATCTGGCCAAGCTGGAGCAGGGCGAACTGGATGTAGCTACCGTGGCGTTGTTCGCGAATCCGGCCAGGGCCACACCCGAGAACATCGCCGCCGCACGCCAACAGGTGGGTCAGAAGCTCAGTGCGCTGCAGAAGCTGGTCGGCCAGCATCCCTATCGACTCGAATTCGCGCGGTCGGCGGCCGACATCGAGCGCATCGAGAAGTCCGGCAAGCATGCGATCGTCCTGAGTTTCCTCAATGCGCTGCCGCTCGGCAACGATCTCACCCTGCTGCCGAAGTACTACGCCGATGGCGTTCGGGTGTTCGGCTTCGTGCATGCAAGCAACAACGCATTCGCCGATTCCTCGCGGCCGAATGCGGCGTTCGGCGATCGACCCAACCAAGCGGGAGGACTGACCCCGCTGGGCAAGCAAGCGGTGGGGGAACTCAATCGCCTAGGCGTCATCATCGATGTGTCGCAATTGACGCCGGACGGCGTGCTGCAAACGGTCAAGCTCAGCACTGCGCCGGTAATCGCCTCCCACTCCGGGCTACGCAGCCGTGTCGATGTGCCACGCAACCTGCGTGATGATGAATTGAAGGCCATTGCCGCCAGTGGCGGGGTGGTCCATATCGTGACGTTTGCGAGCTACCTGAAGCAGGATCCTAAACGGCAAGAGGAGTATCTCAATACCGTCTGGCGACCCTTCGGTCTCACGCCGAACGTCGACGACCCGAAAGCCAAGCTGGATGCGGCGACGTACGAAAAATATCAGGCGGCCTATGCGAACTACTCGGCGAATGGCTGGCGCTATGCCTCACTGCAGGACTATGTGGATAGCATCGATGCCGCGGTGAAGCTAATCGGCATCGACCATGTGGGTATCGGTTCGGACTTCAACCATGGAGGCGGCGTGACCGGTTTCGCCCATGTCGGGGAGGCGCCGAACCTGACCCGGGAACTGCTGCAGCGCGGTTACTCGCCAGAGGATATCGGCAAATTGTGGGGCGGCAACTTCC
>JAIBJL010000395.1 GCA_020029545.1 Gammaproteobacteria bacterium | reverse complement strand
AAACGGGAGAACAATTGGGAAATTTCGATTGCATCTAAGATGTTGACATCGGCCCCGATCCCGGCGTACAGTCAAATCGCCTATTCGGCCGTCGTGGCCGACGCCCTCCCGCAACGGAGGTTCCAGTCCTACCGGACTGGACGTCGCGGTCGTTACCCGCCCAGGAGCGTCGCGCCAGGCAGTACATTGCCCCCGGCGCCGTAGAGGAAGTAAAGCGTTCTCGTCGCCGGCCGTGTCATCGAACGCGAGTGGCGACCACAGTGGGCTGGACTCACTGTCATCTGCTAGACCGATGAGTACAATCCTGCCGAATACCGCAGCCATAGCAGCTGCATTGTTTCTGGCGTCCCTAGAGGACGCCTACGCCTCGGCGACTTCGATCGCCGAGATCATCGGCTAGACCGATGATGAGCGACTTGTGTCGTATGCGCCAAGAGCGCGACGGCGCGTAGCCACAACGTCGGCTTGACCGACGCTCAGCATCACCATCACTTAGCGATCCATTACGTCGTGTGTTGCCGGAAGGCAGCTTGCGTGTTGCGCACTGCGCACCGCTTGTCAGCACGAACCCAATCTCGGGCCTGGTGGCAGGGCCTTGGATGCAATTGGGGATCTGGACGAAATCAATTTTCAGAGAAGACCGAGTAACTCGGGTCCGAGGAATCGGATGCCTGCGGTGTCTGGACGTATCGACACTGCATGCCCGCGCGAGCGGGGGACACGGACGCCGGCGAAATCCGACCCGTGTTTGCTAGGACATTTTAACGACTGCCTGTCGCCGCCGGCGACGAACCGCATCCCGCTGTACGCCCTGAGAGCTGGGCGTACGACCAGCGTAATCGTTAGCCCTCCTGGGTAGATCGCATCGGTCCGCGATCTGCCATCGTATCCATATCGGACCGAACAGTATCAAGGCCGCCGCGGCGAATCGCCGAGGCGAAGGGTGTATTTGCAAGGAGGTGCCAATGACCAACCCCGACTGGAAAACCAAACTGCAACGGATTCTCGATGAGCACAACAACCGACACTCAAGGCTGCCGAAGGATGTGAGCTTCCGTACTCGCGATGCCCGCGCGAGCGCCCTCGTTCTTGTGTTTGAGCAATTGCGCAAGCTGGGCTTTCAGCCGGAGCCGTCTAACCTCGGCGGCACACACGTCGAGAATCTGATCTGGTACTGGACCGTCGACCCGCGCGTTGCCGAGCGTTGCAACGAAGCCGGCGTACCGATGCGCGACGAGCCCGTATCGCCTGCCTATCTCCAGTTCTTGACCAGCACCCTGCGAACGTACTCCGCCTGGATCGGCAAGCCA
This sequence comes from Gammaproteobacteria bacterium, assembly GCA_020029545.1. GTDB lineage: Bacteria > Pseudomonadota > Gammaproteobacteria > Steroidobacterales > Steroidobacteraceae > Steroidobacter. The sequence goes on along the minus strand of JAIBJL010000395.1, from coordinate 3,471 downwards.
GGCATGGTGCTGCCACTCGAGCGCTATGTGCTCGACCCGAGCCGCTACCAGCGCAGCGGAATAGCCACATACGACAAGAGCTGGACGGCCAAGGGCCTGGACATCCCCCGTCTGATCGACCTCATCTATCAAGAAGACGTCTACGTCGGCACACAAGTCGAACTGATTTTCGCGTTGGGATTGAGACGTAAGGAAGCGATCATGCTGCGCCCTCACCTGCAGATCATCCCGGCGTCTATCGTCCCGGGTTACGACCTGATCGCCGATCAGTACCTCATGGTCGTTGAATTACGTCACGGAACCAAGGGGGGACGATTGCGTTTCGTTCCGCTCGACTCGAACGCCCGGCGGCTCGCCATCGAGCATGCACAACGGCTCGCGCCGCACCCGAACGATCACATGGGCCGCCCCGGGCACACGCTCAAGCAGTCGCTGCGCCGGTTCGACTACGTGATGGAAAAGGTCGGCGTCACGCGGGCCGAACTGGGAATTACCGCTCACGGCGGACGCCACCAGTTCGCCAATGACCTGTACATCGAGCTGACCGGTGATCAATCGCCGGTCCGTGGCGGTGTGCCAAGCGATCTGTTGTCCCATTGCGACGCCTGCATGAAGATCGTGCAGCAGCTCGGCCACGCCAGGCCGCAGATCGCTGGCGCGTATTTAGGGCCGATCCTGAACAGCACACGGCACGAACGGCCAGTTTCGAACAATGCGGACGTACAACCTACTACGAAAGGAGACCAACGATGACTGAGCGCAACCCGGCACACCAAGCCGCCTGGGATTTCGCAGTCGCCTGCCTAGAAAAGCACCCGCGCGCGAGTGCGCAGATCGTCTCCTACCCCTACCATAAGGGCAAAGACGGCGCGATCACCTGGCGCGACTACTGCTATGTCCCGATCAACGTCGCGACCTCGGTCACCAATCGAATCCCGGCCCTATCGGAGATCGACTCAATCCAATTGGCGCGCAGGCTGTGCGGCGCGCTCGCCTGGCGCCAGGCGCAGTCGATTGTCGAGTTGGTGGGCAACCCGCCGATCGAGCGAAACGGTGGGGGCAAGCGGATTGCGCGGCGCGCGCTGCTCAGCCTGCCGGAATATGCGCTATACCTTCCAGCCCCCGGGGCGCGGATCTGCTTTTCGGCGGCTATCCGATCATCGGCACCTTCGCCTTTATCGACGATCGCGACACCCTGCCCGGACATCGCTTTCCCGAGCTCAACCTGATCGCGCTGGTCGACATGCGCCGGGACGGCCTTCCTGCATTGCCGATGTATTACTTCTGCGCGCTGCTGGACGGCGAGACCTACGAGCGCGGTGTTCACAAGGCAAGCGCCACCGTCGATCCGGCCATGGCGAAGTCCCCGGCGGCACAGCAGGTCCAACGCGAGGCAGCACGGTTTGTCGCGCGCATCGCCGGTGATCTCGAGCTTGTCGGGCTCAGCGCCTCAGTGAGCGGCTGGAGCGCAGCAGGGACACGAAAGCTGCTGCCAGCCGCGGCAGACGGTTGTATCGATTTGTCCGACGACCTCGACATTGTGAGGATGCATTGGACGACGGTCGGATCGTCGGCGCGGCACTGAAGCGTGCGCCCTAAGCTCGCGGCGATCCAACGGTTGCGATTTGCGCTGCTGGCCGTGTTTCAGGGCGGCCGTCAGTGGCGGCACCAGCGACACGAACTGCGCCGAGAGCGCGTTGGCAGTCTCCCCTTGTGCAAACTTGCTCTTTGTTCCGGATATCGAACTTGTCAACCGCCTTTCGTGAGCTTTCATGCCAATCTGGCAACCATTCGCAAGGCCGCGGTTGATCCGCCCCCCCAAGTCGGCGCACAATGCCGCCCATGGGAGACTTGGCCTTACCGGATAGCAGAGCCCTTGACGCCGTCGGCATGCAGCGGCTCAGCCTGCTTGACTATCGCCGGATGCTGCAGAGCGGCATCATCCCGGCCGATGCGAACATTGAACTGCTCGACGGGAGAATCTACGCCATGGCGCCGATCGGCAGCGTGCACGCGGCGGTGCTCACCAGGTTAGCCCAGTTCTTCTTCGCGCAGGCCGCCGTGACTGAGCGGGCAGTCGTCTGGCACCAGAATCCGATCGAGATCCTTCCCGACAGCGCGCCGCAGCCCGATCTCGCGCTGCTAAAGTGGCGCGAGGACTGCTATTGCGATGCCCTCCCCAGGCCAGCGGACATCTTGCTCGTCGTCGAGGTCGCCGACAGCACGCTCGCTCGCGACCGCTCCAAGCTACTCACCTACGCGCGGGCAGGCATTTCCGAGGCTTGGTTGATCGACGTCCAGGGCAAGACCCTGAGCGTTGCGCGCGATCCTTCACCGCAGGGCTACTGCAGCGTTGCGGCCGCCGGTGGCAGTGTTTCGCCGCTGCATTTCCCCGATCTGAGCGTTGACCTGGCGGCGTTGCTTCGACGCTGAGGCGCGATCGCACCGAGATCCCGCTCCGATTCGCCCCGAACCGCGGGCGCTCACCAAGCGAACGCCAAGGGATCAAGATCGCGCACGAGATCTAAGGGAAGGCGCCCGTGCCCTCCGATCGACCGACGAGAGGCAAACGTGGATGAGGCTAGCGTCGAAAGTCGCCCAGAAATGGCCCTATTTCGCTTGGACGGACAGAGGCCGACTCACCCACATTGTAGCCAATCAACCCAAGTTGCGATCGCTGTGAGCGAGACCCGCGGAGAACGACCCAGAGAGACTTGAGCGCTGCGCACTTTCGGCCATATTGAAGTTCATGGGAAATGCCCCGGAAACCGCACTGCGACAAAACACGAACTCCTATTTGCCTACGATCCAGGCTTGTATCGCGCCATCGGTCGCAGTATCGAGCACGATCTGCTCCCGCAAGCAAAGTGAGCGGATATTGTCGGCAAGTTTCCTCCGCAACGTCAGAGCATCATTCGGCCCTCCTCGAAGGAGTGCCTCCGCATCAGCAATCCCCGCAGGATGTCGTTGACGTCTGCTCGACTGACGGGCAAGCCTGAATCGCGGCAGCGGTCGCGCGCGCGCTTTCCAGTTTCCATAAGATGAAATGGCGCTGATGCGACATCCTCAGCAATCATTTCCAGCAGATTCCGATATTCGTCGGGAGACAACAGCGGCACACCGGTGAGTTGATGGATCTGCTTTGCCACCTTCAACAGATCCTTGTCAGCCCAATCTTCGCCGATGTCCGCAGTGCTGGCCCCATTATCTGGTGGATGACGCCCCGGATCATAAGCAACACCGCCAGAGCCCGCCCAGTTGAACTCCACCAGGGCAATCGCATCAAAATGCGAATGCCATTGTCGTGAACAGTTGAAATAGTTGTTTACGGTCAATGAGTTGCGAGGGGGCTGTTCACAGCCCGTTGATTTATGTAGTTTCCTGTCTTTTTGGGGCGACTCATGGAGACAGATAAGCGGGATACCTCGAGCAAGCAGCTGGCGTTGGTGGAGGCCTTTTCGGAGCTTGCGG
>JAIBJL010000394.1 GCA_020029545.1 Gammaproteobacteria bacterium | reverse complement strand
GACGCGGAGGATGCGCTGAAGTACTTCCCCAGCCTGCTGGTGCGCAAGCGCTATATCGGCGACTTCGATCATGCCGTGCTCGGCAGTCGCGCCTCAGGCACCAACAATAGCGCCCGCTCGCTGGTTTATGCCGACGGCATCCTGCTGTCGAACCTGCTGGGCAACGGTGCCTCCTTCACGCCGCGCTGGGGCATGGTGACGCCGGAAGAGATCGAGCGGGTGGATGTGCTCTACGGTCCATTTTCCGCTGCCTATCCCGGCAACTCGGTCGGAGCCGTGGTCGACTATATGACGCGCATGCCGGCGCGGTTCGAAGCACATGCCAAGGTCGGCAGCTTCGGCGAGGACTTCTCCCTTTATGGGACCGACGAGCGCTACACCGGTTGGCAAGCCAGCTTGTCGGTCGGCGACAGAGTCGACCGGTGGTCATGGTGGGTCAACTATCAGCGGCTCGATAGTAGCGGGCATCCAATCGCATTCGCGAACAAGCGGGTCAGTGACGGAAAGCCGGGGACAGAGGGTGTCCCGGTGACCGGTGCCATCCTCGACAAGAACCCGAAGAATCAGGATTGGCTGATCCTGGGTGCCACCAACCAGATCGACACGATTCAGGATCACGCCAAGGCCAAGCTGGCTTACGATTTTTCTGCGACGCTGCGGGCCAGCTATACCCTGGGCTGGTGGCGCAACGAAGCGGTGCGACATTCCGATTCCTATCTGCGCGATGCCACCGGCAATCCCGTGTACCACGGCGACATCAACATCGGTGGCCGCCAGTACGCCATCGCTGCGACGGACTTCGCACCGAATCGTGCGTCGCTCGCGCACTGGATGCACGGATTGTCATTGAAGACTAATACGCAGGGACATTGGGACTGGGAAGTCGCCGCGAGCCTCTATGACTATGTCGAAGATCGGTCGCGTTCGCCGACCGTGCCGTTGCCGGCCGCGCGAGCGGGAGGAGCAGGGCGCATCACCGATCAGGATGGAACGGGCTGGAATGCGATGTCGCTGAGAGGCACATGGCGTCCTGCCGGCATTGAAGGTGCGCACCTGATCGATCTGGGCTACCAGCGTGACCAATCCAGGTTGCGTACGCTGGTCGCGGAGACCAGCAACTGGCTCCACGGTGCGGCGGGCGCGCGCTTCTCGGCCTTTACCGGCAGGACCGAGCTGCAAAGTCTTTATGTGCAGGACACCTGGCGATGGTCCCCGCGGTGGCGGGCAACGCTCGGGTTGCGTGCCGAAGACTGGCGGGCGTCAGACGGATCGATATCGAACGCATCGACCACGCAACCGTTCCCTGTACGCAACGACAAGTACTACTCACCGAAGGCCGCGCTGGCGTTCCAGGTCGCAGACCAGTGGTCGTTGAAGGCATCGCTGGGCCGTGCGGTGCGGCTGCCCACGGTCTCTGAGTTGTATCAGGGATCGATCGGGGTCGACACGATCGTCAACAACGATCCGAACCTGCGCCCCGAGAAATCCTGGACCAGCGAACTGACCGCGGAGCGCGAACTGGATAGCGGACTGTGGCGTATGACAGCATTTTTCGAGGACACGCGCGACGCGTTGTATTCGCAGACGAATGTCACCGTGACACCGAATGTCACGAACATTCAGAACGTCGATCACATCCGCACCCGCGGCCTGGAAGTTGCGTTTCAGGCGAGCGGGATCGGCATCAACGGTCTGAGTCTGTCGGGAAGCGTGACGTACGCGCGCTCGCGCATCCTATCGAATGACGCCGTGCCTGCCAGCGTGGGTCAATGGCAGCCACGCGTTCCGGAGTGGCGCGCGAACTTACTGGCGTCCTATGAGTTTGCGGAAGATTGGAGCGTCACGGTGGGGGCTCGCTACAGCGGTACCCAGTACAATCAGCTGGACAACAGCGATACCAACGGCTTCACCTATACGGGCATTAGCAGTTTCTTCGTCGTGGATGCGCGCGCCCGCTATCGTCTGAGCGAGCAGATCACCGCATCGCTGGGTATCGACAACCTCAACAACGAAGAATACTGGGCGTATCACCCGTACACGCAGCGCTCGTGGTCGGCCGAGCTGAGTGTGGATTTCTGAAGCTTCCCCCCAGTCCTGATTTTTGTAGGCCCGATTTTTGTAGCCCGATTTGTACGGCTTCGTGTCCGGACGGTGGCGCGACGCATTGCGGGAATGGCATTGCGGGAATGTCCGCACAGCGATACGCTGCCCTTCGTGCGCTGCTCTCCCATCCCACCCTGGTTCATGATTTGCGTGCTGGTCGCCCGGCTCGTACTGGGGGAGCTTGCGCACGCCATGCCCATGCCCCCTGAGACAGGCGCACCGAATGCCACCTTGAGCAGCGGCGCCGCAGCCTGCCCGCAACACACTCATGCCTCCGAGGACAGTGCGGCGCAGACGGATCAGCATTCGCAGCACCAGAAGCCGGCCGCCCCATCGAAAGATTGTTGCAAGTCCGGGGGATGCCTGTGCTTGCATGCATCGGTCATCGTCGCTGCGTTACCGATGATCGCGCCTGCCTCCCTGGATCGCGGTACCGCGATGATTTGCACACCTGGGCTCGTGCATCCCCGTATCGATCGTCTCTTCCGCCCGCCCGCGTAACTCGCGCACCTTCGGTGTGTCCATCGGTTGCATCGACGCCTCGATCTCGAGCGTGCGATGAGCCGCTCCTCGAACCGCCACTGCAGCTGACCGATCGAAAGGTCAGCAAGTGGGCAATGGCATCGGCATCTGCAACAACGCAGGGACGAACAGCCGCGCGTCGAGGCGCCGACGGACACGCTTCCCGATTGATCGTCTGAAATCCTGACAGCCTTGGACCTCACGGTCCGAGGCGATCGCACGATTTTTGAGAGATGCTCATGAAGAATGTGGACCTTGATTCTGTCGTCCCTGCCATGTCACGCAGGCAGTTTGTCCGCGGCGTCGGCGCGGGCCTGTTCGTGCTGGGCGCTGCGCGCAACCCGAGCTTGGCGCAAAGTCCTCCGCAGACAGTGCTGCACGGTACCGACTTCGATTTACAGATTGGCGGCATGCGCGCGAACTTCACCGGCACCGCGCGTCCGGCCGTCGCCGTGAACGGGCAGATTCCCGCGCCGCTGTTGCGCTGGCGAGAGGGCGATACCGTGACCTTGCGCGTCACCAATCGCCTGGCCGAGCGCAGTTCCATTCACTGGCACGGCATGATCGTACCCGCCGACATGGATGGCGTACCGGGCTTGAGCTTCGATGGGATCGCACCGGGCGAGACTTATACCTATCGGTTCAAGGTGAATCAGTACGGAACCTACTGGTATCACTCGCACTCGCGTTTCCAGGAGCAGATCGGTCTCTATGGCCCCATTGTGATCGAGCCGCGTGGTGGTGAGCGCCGGCAGGTCGATCGTGACTACGTGGTGTTGTTATCGGATTGGACCGACTTCGACCCGGAGCGGCTCTTCGCCACGCTCAAGAAGCAAAGCAACTATTTCAATTTTCACAAACGCACTGCCGGGGACTTCCTCCGCGATGTACGCGAGAAGGGTTGGAGCCAGACCGTCGCAGAGCGACGCATGTGGGGCGACATGCGCATGGACCCCACCGACCTCGCGGATGTCTCGGGCTATGCCTACACCTACCTCATGAATGGCATCACCCCCGCCGCGAACTGGACCGGACTCTTCAATCGAGGTGAGCGCGTGCGCCTGCGCTTCATCAACGGCTCGGCGATGAGCATTTTTGATGTGCGCATCCCCGGTTTGAAGCTGATGGTGGTGGCGGCGGATGGCCAGGATGTCGAACCGGTAACAGTCGATGAGTTTCGCATCGGGACCGCCGAAGTCTATGACGTCATCGTGGAGCCGACGGAGGATCATGCCTACACGATTTTCGCGCAATCGATGGATCGAACGGGCTATGCACGGGGTACGCTCGCGCCGCGCGCCGGGTTGCAGGCGGATGTGCCAGCGATGGATACACGGCCATTGCTCACGATGATGGATATGGGGATGGCGCATGACATGGGTGGCGCCCAGGGAACGCAAGCAATGGATCACGCCGCCATGGGTGGCGCCCAGGGAACGCAAGCAATGGATCACGCCGCCATGGGTGGCGCCCAGGGAATGCAAGCAATGGATCACGCCGCCCTGGGTCACTCCATGGATCACTCCGCCGCGAACCAGAGTGCGATGCAGCCGGTGACGACGCATCCTGCCGCCGAGTACGGACCGACGGTGGACTCGCGCGCCGAGCAAGTGCAGACCCGACTGGATGATCCCGGTGTCGGTTTGCGGGACAACGGCCGACGCGTGCTGACGTACGCCGATCTGCACACCATGGGCGGGCCCATTGACCGGCGCGAGCCGGGGCGCGAGATCGCGCTGCATCTCACCGGGCACATGGAACGATTTATGTGGTCCTTCAACGGCGAGAAATTCTCCGCAGCGGCGCCGCTGCGATTCACTCTCGGCGAGCGTCTGCGCATTGTGCTCGTGAATGACAGCATGATGACGCATCCCATCCACCTGCATGGCATGTGGAGCGAAGTCGAGAACGAGAAGGGCGAGTTTCAGGTTCGTAAGCACACGGTCACGGTCAATCCGGCGCAGCGCCTCCGCTACGCGGTCACGGCCGATGCGCTTGGCCGCTGGGCGTATCACTGTCATCTGCTGTACCACATGGAGGCCGGTATGTTCCGGGAAGTGGAAGTGGCTGAACGGGGAGCGCACCAGGAAGATCACCGGGGAGATCACCAATGAATGGCTACGTCACTTTCTTGAGTGCGGCCACCCTCGTGCTCAGCGCAGGAC
>JAIBJL010000393.1 GCA_020029545.1 Gammaproteobacteria bacterium | reverse complement strand
GCAGACCCAGTTGTTTTTTTTGTTCCAGCGCACTCGCCAGCTCGAAGACATCCGTCAGCACGATCTGTTCGATACGGTCCGCGTCGCCGACTATCTGCTCGATAAAGATCGACTGTTCGCGCGCCTGACGTTGGATGAAGAAGAGTTGGCGCTGTACGAGCAGATCTATACGCGTCTTGCCATCGATGCGCCGCTGCCGGATCTGGTCGTGTATCTGCAGGCGCCGATCGATGTGTTGCTGGAACGTATCGGCCGGCGTGGTATCCGTTACGAACAACAGATCGATCGAGCCTATCTGGAGAAGCTGCAGGAAGCCTATGCACGCTTCTTTCATGAGTACACGGCCGCGCCGCTGCTGATCGTCAATGCGGCCCAGGCCGATTTCGTCGGCAACGATCGCGACTATGAGCAGTTGTTCGAACAGCTGCGCCGCATTCGCCGCGGCCGTCACTACTACAATCCTCTAAAGAGCGACAAGGACTGATTCGCAGCGCACGGAAATAGTCTTTTTCCTGCAGCCTGCGCCGTTCGGCCGGACAGCGACTTTACAATCGACGTCGCTGCGCAGGCCTGCCGCCGGTCGGTTGATGTTTGGTCAACCCTCGTTCATTCTTGGCGCCCGCTGCCGGCAGCGGGTCCGACGCCGCCACCAAGGGCGGAATTGCAGCATTAGATGGGGGAGCGAGCCGATGTACAAGCACCTGCAGGAGCGCTACGCGCCACGCCCTCCCGTCAATGTGGCGACGCTCGTGCGCATGAAGGCGGAGCAGGAGAAGATCGCCTGCATTACGGCCTACGATGCCAGCTTTGCAACACTCGTCGACGATGCCGGTGTTGACCTGGTGCTGGTCGGCGATTCGCTGGGGATGGTGATTCAGGGGCACGACACGACGGTGCCGGTCACGCTCAATGATGTGATTTATCATTGCCGCGCGGTCGCAAAAGGGCTGTATCGCCCGTTCCTGATGGCCGACATGCCGTTCATGACTTATGCGTCGAAGGAACAGGCGCTGGAGAACGCCGTGCGGCTGATGCAGGAGGGCGGCGCCAAGATGGTGAAGCTCGAAGGCGGCGCCGGACAGATCGAGATCGTTGAATTTCTGGCGAATCACGACATCGCCGTATGCGCACATCTCGGCCTCAAGCCGCAGTCGGTACACAAGGTCGGCGGGTTTCGTGTGCAGGGGCGCGACGAAGCGGCGGCCGAGCAGATGATGCGCGATGCAAAGGTACTGGAAGCAGCCGGCGCCGACATCGTGCTACTCGAATGCATTCCCTCGAAACTCGGTGGCGAAATCACGCAGTCGCTGCACGTGCCGGTGATCGGTATCGGTGCCGGTCCGCACACCGACGGACAGATCCTGGTGCTCTACGATGTGCTGGATATCACGGCGGGACGCAAGCCGAAATTTTCTAAGAACTTCATGACCGGGCAGAGCAGTGCGCTCGATGCCGTGAAGGCCTTCACCCACAGCGTCAAATCGCTGGAATACCCGGCACCAGAGCATTGCTTCTGACGTTGCTGCGTTAGCTATAGAAGAGAACTAACCTGCCATGGAATCCGTCGTTGGTGTTGACGACTTGCGCCGCCGCGTGCAGCAGTGGCGACGCGATGGCGAGCGCGTGGCGTTCGTGCCCACCATGGGCAATCTGCATGCCGGTCACGGCAATCTCGCGAAGCAGGCACGCACTCAGGCTGATCGAGTCGTCGTCAGCATTTTCGTCAATCCGCTGCAGTTCGGTCCGAATGAGGACTTTGCTGCCTATCCGCGGACGCCCGCCGAAGATCGTGTGCTGCTCGAAGCGCTGAACGTCGACTTGTTGTTCACCCCTGAAGTGGCTGAAATGTACCCACGCGGTCAGGCCGCAACCGCGCGGGTGCAGGTGCCGGATCTTGACAATATTTTATGCGGTGCGTTTCGCCCGGGTCATTTCACCGGTGTGGCGACGATCGTCACGAAGCTGCTGAACCTGGTGCAGCCCGACGTCGCCTTTTTCGGCGAGAAGGATTTTCAGCAATTGATGATCATCCGTCGCGCCGTGACGGATCTGTGCATGCCTATCGAGATCGTCGGCGTGCAGACCATGCGCGAGCCGGACGGCTTGGCGATGAGTTCGCGCAATCGCTATCTCACCCCGCAGCAACGGGCGCTGGCACCGCGAATTTACGATGAACTGGATCTCGCGCGGGTTGCGATCGAAGCGGGCAACAACGACTTCGGCGCCTTGGAGCAAGCGGGTTTCGAGGCGCTGCAGCAGGCGGGATTTCAGCCGGACTATTTCTCGATTCGCGATGCCGCAACACTCGGCGAACCGCAAGCCGGGGCGGAAGTGGTGATTCTGACCGCAGCTCGAAATGGACGCGCGCGCCTGATCGACAATGTGAGGGCTGCATCGCGAATGCGATGAACGTTCCGGGCGACGGGCGACGGCAAAAACGGGCCACGGTCAAAGCTCCCCGGCGTTCTTTGTGCATCGGCTGCTACGCCGGGATTCCTGCTCGCTGATCGCCCACGCGACATGCTCGCGTACCAGGGCGGATTCGTGCTCGCGGCGTGCTTGCAGCGCACGCATGACCTCATCTGAGGACGGAGCATTGCCGAGCGCAACGGCGAGATTGCGCAACCATGCGACATGTCCGATGCGCCGGATCGCGCTGCCCTCGGTTCGCGCGAGAAACTCTGCTTCAGTCCACGCGAACAATTCTATGAGCGACGGCGCATCCAGTCCGTGGCGCACCACGAAATCGCGCTCGACGCTGAGTTTCGCGAATTTGTTCCAGGGACACACGAGTTGGCAATCGTCGCAGCCGTAAATGCGATTGCCCATGGCGCGGCGCCACTCGACGGGAATCGATTCGCGCATTTCGATGGTCAGGTAGGAAATGCAGCGTCGGGCATCCAGTTCGTAGGGCGCCACGATGGCCTGCGTCGGGCATACGTCGATACAGGCGCTGCACGTACCGCAATGTGCGCTCGCCGGTTCATCGACGGGCAACGGCAGGGTGGTGAGAATCTCACCGAGAAAGAACCACGAGCCCGCGGCCTTGTTGATCACGTTGGTGTGTTTGCCGATCCAGCCGAGGCCGGCGTTGCGCGCGAACGCTTTTTCGAGCACCGGGGCGCTGTCGACAAACACGCGATAGGCCGAATCTTCGCATTGAGCGGCGATGCGCTCGGCCAGATCGGCAAGCCGGCGACGCAGCAGTTTGTGATAGTCGCGTCCCAGTGCATAGCGCGAGATGTAGGCCAGCGAACCGTCGGCCAGCACTTCCTCTGCATCGCGTGTCTGCGGTGACAGATAATCCATCCGTGCGGAGATGACGCGGATCGTGCCGGGCACGAGTTCCTGCGGTCGCGCGCGTCGCAGGCCGTGTCGCGCCATATACTCCATCTCGCCATGCCGCTGCAGTGCCAGCCAACGCGCGAGCCACGCTTCATCGGCAGCGGCATCGACGCCGGCAATGCCGATCTGCTGAAAACCGAACTCGCGACCCCAGTCGCGAATCTGTGCGGCGAGCGTGGCCAATCGATCTGTCATCGGTGAAGTGCATGCGGATGCGAGTGCCGCCATTATCGCGCGTCGCGTGACGGCATATCTCCCTATAATGCGCCATGGTCAACCTGCCGCTTGCCGTCCATACCGCCGCCCAGGTGCGCGCCATCGATCAGCATGCCGTCAGCTCGCTGCCGATCTCCGTCAGTGAATTGATGGCCCGTGCGGGCGAGGCGGCTTTCAACGCGCTGCGCAGTTGCTGGCCGGCGACGCAAATCATGGTGGTCGTCTGTGGCTCGGGCAACAATGCCGGCGATGGGTATGTCGTGGCCCGTCTCGCGCTGGCAGCACGACTCAAGGTACGGGTCGTAGCGCTGACGGAGGTCGCCCGTCTGCGGGAAGATGCTTTGCGCGCCGCGCAGGACTTCATCCATGCCGGTGGCCTGGTGGTGCCCTGGAGCGACGATTGCCTCGACGGTGCGGAAGTCATCGTCGATGCGATCTTCGGCACGGGACTGTCACGCGACGTCGATGCGGCGACGGCACGTTGCATGGAGATCATCAACGATAGCGGTGCCGCGGTGCTGGCGCTCGATATTCCTTCGGGGCTGCACGCCGATACCGGTCGCATCATGGGTAGGGCCGTGCATGCGGATCGCACGATCGCCTTCGTCGGACTCAAGCTGGGCTTCTATCTCGGGCAGGGTCCGGATTGCGTCGGCGTGGTGATGTTCGATGGGCTCGACCTGCCGCCCGAGACGTTGTCGTTCGTCGATGCCACCGCGTTGCGCATCAGCGAGCATGCACTGGCGCGATTGCTGCCGCCACGCCGCCGCACGACTCACAAGGGACAACAAGGGCATGTACTGGTCGTGGGCGGTGGCCCAGGAATGGCTGGTGCCGCACGACTTGCGGGTGAAGCGGCGTTGCGGGTCGGCGCGGGGCTAGTGGTCGTCGCCACGCGCCCGGAGAACGTTGCCTCGATCAACGCCGGCCGGCCGGAGCTGATCTGCCGTGGCGTCGAGTCCGCCGATGAATTGCTGCCATTGCTGGAGCGTGCCGATGTGCTGGCAATCGGTCCCGGACTGGGCACCGATCCCTGGGCGACGGCGATGGTCGAGGCGACCATCGGTTACGGCAAGCCTGCCGTGGTCGATGCCGATGCACTGAATCTGATTGCGCGCACGCAACGCTCCAGCGATAACTGGATTCTGACGCCGCACCCCGGTGAAGCCGGGCGACTGCTGGGGGTGTCGACTGCGGATATCCAGCGTGACCGATTGAATTCCGCGCGTAGC
>JAIBJL010000091.1 GCA_020029545.1 Gammaproteobacteria bacterium | reverse complement strand
CAATCGCCACGTTGCCGATGGCGAGCGATAGGAAGTACAGGAGGAAGACCTGGAAGTAGCCGTCTTTACCGTAGGCGTCCTGTGCGTACGCCGCCATGCCGCCGCTGCGCTGGTTGAATATCCCGGCCTGTGCGAAGCCGTAGGCGATGGCCATGGAGCCCAGCGCCGTTACCAGCCATGACAATAGCGAGATCGCACCGACCTGCGCCATGTTGCTCGGAAGCATGATGATGCCCGAGCCCATCATGTTGACGGCCACCATGAAAGTCAGCTGCATCAGGTTCATCTTCTTCTGTTCAGCCATGACGGATCTCCTGGTGTCGGTCCGGACTCGATCTACTCCCGGACCACGTACGTGTAGAACTTGATGCGGTCGTCGCTCCGCTCCGGGTACACGCCCTGTACCTCGTAGTTGAAGCCGGGAAATCGGTTGAACGATTCTTCGAACGCCAGGAAGTACTGAAGCATGGGCCGCGCTTTTTCATCCCAGCGCTCGCCCGGAACGATGACGCCGATGCCGGGGGGATAAATGAGGGCCAGCGTGGCCGCAATGCGGCCAGTGACTTCCGCGAGCGGCACGTAGTCGACGTCATTCGCGACCAGCGCCTGGTAGGCATCCTGCGGCGGCATGGCGAGTTCCGGAAAGCTGCTGGCTCGGAAGCACAGCTTCTGCAATTGCTTGACGTTCGCCTCGCGGTAGAAGGAGTGCATCTCGTTGCAGATGCGGCGCAGGGAATACCCGGCATAGCGGCAGCTGTTCTCGCGATAGAGCGTCGGCAGGACTGCGCCGAGCGGCGCATCCCTGTCCCACAGGTCCTTGAACTTGACGAGCCTCGCCAGCAACGTGTTGAGCTTGCTTTCGTCGTCTGCGGGCGTCATCAGGAACAGGATGCTGTTCAGATCGCACTTTTCCGGAACGATGCGTTGCTCGCGCAGGTAGTTGGCGAGCACCGTCGCCGGCACACCGAAATCCAGATACTCGCCGGTCTTGCGGTCGATGCCGGGCGTGAGCAGCATCAGCTTGTTCGGGTCCACCATGGCGTAGCCGCTGCTGTACCCGGCGTAACCGTGCCACGCGCTGTCCGGATCGAAGGTCCAGCATTGCTGCTCGCGCTTGATGACTTCAGTGGGCACTTCCTCCCACGGTTGGTCGATGAGGTCCGGGGTGAACTGCGAGCCGCGGATGGTGACCACATCGGGCACGAACGGATCGAAGAACCACGCTTCCTGCGCCGCGACGGCGCGCGCGTTGTGGCGCTCGATCTCGCGCAGCTTCTTGCGCATCTCGATGCCCAACTCTATGCAGCGGTCCCACAGCATCTCGCCGGCTTTGCCGGCGTGAACTTTGGCGTTCACGTCAAGCGAGGCGAACAGCGGATAGAAGGGTGAAGTGGAGGCGTGCATCATGAACGCCTCGTTGAAGCGCTTGTGCTCGATGAAGCGCCGCTGGCCGCGCAGGTGCTCGTCGCGCTTGTGGATCTGCGACGCCTGAGAGAAACCCGCGCCCTGCTTGTGCACCGACTGCGTGGAGAATAATCCGGCCATGTCGACGTCGAGACCGGCCAGGCGCATGGGGCTGTGATCGTGGAACAGCGGGTGAAAAGCGTTGTAGCCGATCCATGCTTCGTCCCAGAGCACGTAGTCGCACAGGCGGCCGATCTTCTCCATGACCTTGCGGACGTTGTAGATCGTTCCGTCGTAGGTGGCGAGTTGGATGCAGGCCAGGCGAAACGGGCGCGGCAGTCGATAGCGCTGCGGATCCGCCACCAGTGGATGGGCGCGGATCTGCTCGCGCAGATAGTCTTCGTCCCACGCGTCCCAGTCGATCGCGCCGATCATCCCGAAGGGATTGCGTGCCGTCGGCAGGAAGATCGGAATCGCGCCAGCCTGCACCAACGCGCCCTGGTGCAGCGACTTGTGGTTGTTGCGGTCGAAGAGTACGAGGTCGCCGCGTTTCAGGACGGCCTGGGCGACGATCTTGTTGGACGTCGAAGTGCCGTTCAGTACGAAGTAGGTGCGGTCGGCGCCGAACACTGCGGCGGCGTGACGTTGCGCATCCACGGCGGCGCCAACGTGGATGAGCAGGTCGCCCAGTTCGACGTCGGCATTGCAGAGATCGTTGCGGAAGATCTGCTCGCCGAAATGCTTGAAGAACAGCTGGCCGGCGGGAGACTTGCGATAGAACTCTCCACCCTGGTGGCCTGGGCAGGCGAACGATACGTTGGCTTGTGCGTCATAGGCCATGAGGCGGCCGAAGAACGGCGGCAGCAGGCTGGCGCCGTAGTCCATGACGCTCGCGACGATCTGCTTGGCGTAGAACGCGGGAGTCTGTTGTCCGAGATAGATGCAGCCCGCCACCTCGCCGATCAGCCCGGCCGCCACCGTGTCGGAAATACGGTGCGAGTCGGCGAGCGCCCACAAAGGAGTATGGAAACCGGCATTGCGTACGGCTTGCGCCAGCCGGCGCGCGGGCTCGACGTTGACGCCGTCGATCGACACGATGTAGGCGCCGACAGCGGCGTCCCTGTAAACGTCCCGTTCGTACCGGTCGCTCACCTCGATGTCGAATTTTTCAGCGGCGATGCGTTCGAGGAGTTCGCCGGCCTGCTCATTCGCGGAGTCGACGAGCGCCACCAGCTTCAGCAGCTTGTGGAATGGAATGGGTAGGCCCGGCGTCCTCGCCGCGTATTCGATCATGACTTGATCCCTGCAGCGGAAGCGGCGCCGCGCTTCAAGCAGTACACGCAGACGGCGCCGTCGCGCTCCTCCGTGCCTTCGACCTCTTTGGCGAAGCCGGGGAAGAGATGTCCATACTCCTGCAGCGTGCGCAGGTAAGTGAGCCACGGTTCGTCGGCGCCGCCGATGTTCTCGCCGGGCATGACGATGGGAATGCCGGGCGGATAGGGGATGACGCCGACGGCGACCACGCGGCCGGCTATCTTGTCGAGCGCGACCTTTTCCGCGTCACCGGCCATCAGTCGCTGGAAAGCGTGGCGCGGCTTCATCGCTGCCGCCGGCAACGTGGCGTAAGCCTGCGATTGCCAGTGACCCTGCCTGCTTCTGCGCAGGTGCGCCCACATCTCATCACCAAGGTCCTTCAGTCCTTTGCCGGCATAGCGTTGCGGTGCGGTTGCGACTATCGCCGGCACGACCTCCGCGAGCGGTGCATTGCGGTCGTAGTCGGCTTTGAAGTCGAGCAATGTGTTGAGCAACGTGCCCCACTTGCCCTTAGTCACGCCCATCGAGAACAGGAACAGCACCATGTGATCGGTAGTGCGCGACGGCACGATGCCGTGGCGGGCGAGATACGCGGTGACGATGTCGGCGGGAATGCCGGCCGCTTCGAGCTGGCCGTCGCTGCGCATGCCGGGACAGACGATGCCGACCTTGATGGGGTCGAGCATGCACCAGCCGTTCGGCAGTCCCTCGAATCCGTGCCAGCTCTCGCCCGGATGCAGCACCCAGCAGTTGCGGTCGGTGGCGAGGAACTCCGCGTCGGCCTCGTGAAATGCGATGCGCCGGCCGGTCTTCGGATCGGATATTTCTTGGGCGTTCCAGGGCGCGAAGAACCAGTTGTGCTTGGCGAGGAACTCCTGTCGTGCGCGTGCGATGGCGAGGCGGAACGAAACCGCTTCGTCGATGACTTCCTGGGTCAGCGCCTGACCGGCCGGGCCGTCCATCATCGCGGCTGCGACATCGTTCGATGCGATCAACGCATACAGCGGCGAGGTGCTCGCCTGGGAGCAGTAGGCTTCGTTGAAGCGTCCGTGATCGATGGCGCTGCGGCCGTCGCGGATATGGATGTAAGAGGTCTGCGACAGCGCGGCCAGCAGCTTGTGAGTCGAGTGCGTCGCGAAAACCGTGGGACCGTCGTGCGGATGATCGGCCGGATTGCCGTGCATGGCATGACGGTCGCGGTACATCGGGTTGAAGCGCGCGTAGCCATACCATGCTTCGTCGAAGTGGATGCGCTCGACGCTCTGCGCGAGCCGCGCTTCGGTCTCGATCGCGTCATAGCACATGCCATCGTAGGTACAGTTGGTGATCACCGCGTAGGCCGGCCGTACGTGGCCGGTCGCATGGGCGAGCGGATTGCTGGCGATGAGGTGGGCGATCGCTTGCGGTTCGAGTTGCCGTGGCGGGATGGGGCCGATGATGCCGTAGCGATTGCGGGTGGGGCGCAGGAAGACCGGAATGCCGCCGCAAATCGCCAGCCCCTGTTCGATCGATTTGTGGCAGTTGCGGTCGCATAGCGCGATCTCGTCGTCGGCGACGCAAGCCGACATGATGGCGCGGTTGGAAGCGGACGTGCCGTTCAGCACGGAGTACGAGCGCTGCGCGCCGAAGATGCGTGCGATATTGCGTTCGCTCTCGCCGATGGGACCGGAATGGCCGAGCAGCGAGCCGAGCGTGCCGCGCTCGATGCCCATGTCGGTGCGAAACAGGTTCTCGCCATAGAAATCGAAGAAGGCGCGTCCGACCGGCGATTTCAGGAAGGCGACGCCGCCCTGGTGACCGGGGGCCGCCCACGAGTACTCCCCTTCGCGGTCATAGCGCGCCAGCGCGGCCGCGAACGGCGGCAGCAGCGCCTGCGTGTAACGCTCGATCGACGACTGAATGCGGCCGGCGATGAAGGAGGCGGTATCGTCGAAAATCCAGATGAATTCATCCATCAGCGTCGCGACTTCGACATCTATCGAGCCGGCGAGCTTGCGGCTGGCCATCAAGAAGATCGGCACTTTGCTGTTGCGGGCCCGCACGGCCCGCAACAGCGCGGTCGCGTGTTCGCGGGCCTCGGGGTCGCTGCTGCTTGGGGTCCAGTTGAGCAGGATGCAATGAACTGCCGCGTCGGACATCGCGGTGGCGAGGCCATCTTCGTACGACATCGCTTCGAGGACGTTGATATTCCGTTCGCGCAGCTCCGCTTCGAGGGCGTATACACTGCGTACAGCCGCACCGGCGGGCTCTGCGAGATTGCTGTCGACAACCAGGACCTGGCGAGCAAGCGGGCTGACTGGGGTACGTTGCATCATGACAAGGTGCTTGGGGTTGATGGTTCGCAGCGAGTGCTGCTACTGAGACTCGTTCCAGCTCCGATGCTCGGATAGGTAGCGCAGCAGTTCGCCCTCCAGCCGCAAGCGCAATGCGCTGTACTCCTTGGCAATGGCGTCGTCGGCTGCGCAATGCGTAAGGCGCTCGACGACCTCGGTGCAAGCCTCGTATTCCTCGCACAGTTCGTGGAATGTCTCGTGCTTTTCCAGAAGGTGCAGGGACACACTCCGAAGATGGGGAAAGCGCTCCAGCAAAAGATGTATGCACGCATGCTCGTGCCCTCTGTCCGGCGTGTCGGAGCCACTCGTGGAGTCACTGTCTTTGGAGTCCGGCATTTCATTTGCGACCTGCTTCGGACGAGATAGTCCATGTATGCAAGCGATCGCAGAAGTAACAGCGGGTAAGTAACGGGTGTCACACGCAGGGCAATGCGCCGCACCGCCTGCGGCTTCAGCTCAGCACCAATCCGGCTTGGTGCAGTCCTGCGAGGATCCGCTCGCGCAGCTCGGGTAGCTTGATATAGCAATCGATCAGGGCGCGGCCGCGTTGCAGGAACTGCGGCTTGGCACGCAAGAGTTCTGCAGCGCTGGCACGCGCTTCGAACTCTCTGCCGAGCAGGCCCAGCGAGGATGCGATCATCAGCTCGCGCCAGAAGAATGCCGAGTCCTCGCATTCGATCGCGGCGCCGTACGCAGAGGCGAATTCATCGTGCCGCAAGTAATCCGCCCACAGCCCCTGCTTGACGTGCGACAGGCAGTAGGGATTGCGCCGGGCAGCGTCTCGCATCAACGCCATGCCGCGCTCCCAATCACCGGCGAGCGCCATCAGCCAGCCTACTGTTTCCCGGCAAGCTAGCGAGCGGCTGTTGAACAGCAGAACCTGCTCCAACTCGTTCAGCGCAGCCTGCAGTTCACCTTTCACCAGCAGGGCCTCTGCCAGGACGCAGCGGGCACGGGGGGAGGCCGGGTCGAGCAGTACGGCTCGGGATGCATTGCCGATGGCCTGCTCGATCGGCGTAGCGGCGTCGGACAGTTCGAAACAATGATTCATCAGATGCAACCGCGCGAGGCAAATCCATACCGTGGCAACGTTGGGCTCGCGCGTCGTGACCTGTTGCAGCGCCTGCAACGTGGGCGCCATTTCGCAGACGTGCCGGGAGAGGAAGAAATGCTGGCAACGGAGAATCGCGCTCGCTGCGTCTGGCGCAATGACGCTGCGAGCTTGGTTCTCGCGTGCCAGCATGCGGACGATGGCTCCTTGCTCGGAGCCGATCCGCGCGGCGATGATCCGGGCGATGTCATCCACCGTGTCGCACCTCCGGCCGGAGCTTACGTGGTACTCATCACTCCACACCTGCTCGCCGTTCGCTCGATCTACCAGCCGCGCGTCGATTCGGCAGTCGTCCGCTTCGCGCCGCACTCTGCCTCGCAGCTCGAATCGCCATGACGATGAGGGCCGCGGGTTGAGTCTCTCCATGTCATGCTGCCGGACGACATGTACTTCCCCGTGCCGATGCAACTCGCAAGCCAGCTCGTCGATGACGCGAGCAGCCGTTTCGTCGTCCTGCGAACCAGCGCCGACCTCGAAAGGATGCACCACGAGGGTTGCCCAGTCGGTTGCCGTCGTGCGCGTTCCCAATTTCACGAGAGTATTCTCAGCGTCGGCGTCTGATACGAAGGTGGGCGCATAACTGCCTTTGTGAAGCTCGATGCGGATCGAGTCGCTGTTGCCGGCGAGCAGGTAGTAACGTTCTAGCGAGCGGCGCAGCCGCCCGGCCTGCACGCGTACTATCGGATCGACGACTGCGTCGAAGTCGCCGCGGCGGCCGAATACGGCCACTGCGATGGCGCCTTGGCAGAGCTTTTCGCCGCGGCCGGTCAGGGCTTCGTTGACGACGAACCGCAGGAAATCGCGTGAGCGCGCCGAGCCGTCGAAGTGCGAGCTGTGCAGCACACGCTCCAGATGTTCGCGGACAGCGCTTTCGAACGTCGCGCTGTGTTGCGTTGCATTCGAATGAAGACGAGTGATGATGCCGTGCTTGCTCACGTCGCCATCGTAAGCGTGCCATCCATCAGAGGCGCTTCGCACGTATCCTGCCGCGGCTGCCCCCGTTCCGTATTGCACGCACCGCGTCGCGCTTCAGCATGGCGGATCTCGACAGTGCGTTCGCCGACCGAGGTTCGACCATGGGTACCGAGCACGAAAAATTGCGCCTGCAGGCGGCGCGCGAGAATGCGGCGCAGTGGAAGAGATGGGGGCCATACCTGAGCGAGCGCCAGTGGGGGACCGTGCGCGAGGACTACAGCGGCGACGGCGATGCATGGAATTGCGTCACTCACGATCATGCCCGCTCGTATGCCTATCGCTGGGGCGAGGACGGTCTGGCGGGATTCAGCGACGACCAGCAGCGATTGTGCGTGGCCCTGGCGTTGTGGAACGGCGCCGATCCCATACTGAAGGAACGCCTGTTCGGTGTCGCCAACGGCGAAGGCAATCACGGAGAAGACGTCAAGGAGTATTACTTCTACCTGGACTCCACGCCGACGCACTCCTATCTCAAATATCTCTACAAGTATCCGCAGCGCGCCTACCCGTATGACGAACTCGTGGCGACCAACCGGACGCGCACGCGCAACGAACTGGAATACGAGTTGCTGGACACCGACGTGTTCGACGAGGACCGCTACTTCGACGTATTCGTCGAATATGCCAAGGCGTCGCCCGAGGACATTCTGATCCAGATCACGGTGATCAATCGCGGGCCGCAGGCAGTGCCGTTACACGTATTGCCAACGTTCTGGTTCCGCAATACGTGGGCATCGCCGAGCGATGACGGCCGCCCGTTGCTGCGCACGATCGCTTCCGGCGCTGCGGGCAGCGTGATCGGCGCATTGCATGCGCAGCTCGGTCAGCGCTTCGTGTATGGCGCTGACCGGGCGGAGCTGCTGTTTACGGACAACGAAACCAATCCGGCCCGCTGCGGCAGCTCGTCTGTCGAGGGTATGTATTTCAAGGATGGCATCAACGATTACATCGTTCACGAACGTAACGAGGCCGTAAACCCGCAGCAGCGCGGAACGAAAGTGGCGCTGCACTATTCGTTCGTCGTCGGTGCGGGCGAAACACAGGTACTGCGTCTGCGCCTGAGCGATGTGACACCGGAGGAGTTTGCAGGTGGTGCCGGACCATTCGGCACCGGCTTCGACGTCACGCTGGCGGCGCGCCGCCGCGAAGCGGATGAGTTCTACGCCACGGTAATCCCCGCTTCGCTCGACGCAGATGCCGCCAATGTCATGCGCCAAGCGCTCGCCGGAATGCTGTGGTCCAAGCAGTTCTATCACTACGACGTCGAAAAGTGGCTGCGGCAGCACGGCGAGGTGTGCTCGCCGTTGCGTAACGAACAGTGGCGGCACATGCGTAACGCCGACATCATCTGCATGCCTGACAAGTGGGAGTATCCCTGGTATGCAGCGTGGGATCTCGCTTTTCATGTGCTCGCGCTGACCCTCGTCGATCAGGACTTCGGCAAGGAGCAGCTGGATCTGATGTTGCAGGGTGCGTATCTGCACCCGAGCGGACAACTGCCGGCTTATGAGTGGAACTTCGGCGACGTGAATCCGCCTGTGCATGCCTGGGCCACCATCTTTACGTATCGGCTCGAAGCCACGCAACATGGCCGTCAAGACCTGCAGTGGTTGGAGCGTTCGTTCCAGATGCTGCTGTTGAACTTCACTTGGTGGGTCAACCGCAAGGATCGCTTCGGCAGGAACGTTTTCGAGGGCGGCTTTCTCGGCCTGGACAACATCGGTGTCTTCGATCGTAGTTCGCCGCTACCGACCGGCGGCTACCTGGAGCAGGCCGACGGCACTGCGTGGATGGCGCTGTTCTGCCAGAACATGCTGGAGATCGCCATCGAACTCGCGCTGCATAACCCTGCCTACGTGGGGATGTGCCATAAATTCGCCGAGCATTTCCTGTGGATTGCTGCCTCCATGCTGGAACGGTGCGAAGGCATAGGCATGTGGGACGAGGACGACGGTTTCTTCTACGATGTTCTGCAACTGCCTGACGGACGCAGGCAGCGCCTCAAGGTTCGTTCCATGGTCGGCCTGCTGCCCATGTGCGCAGTGACCATCTTCGAAGGTGAACTGCGCGAGAAGTATCCGCAGGTCTGTGCCCAGATGCGCAGTTTTATCGAGTCGCATCCGCACCTGACCGAGCGCATCCATGATCCGTCGCGGCGGGGGCAATCCGGCCGGTTGATGGCCGCCGTCCTCGATGCTGGCCGGCTGCGCCGCGTGCTCGCCCGCATGCTGGATGAGAGCGAATTTCTGAGCCCCTACGGCATTCGTTCACTCTCTCGTTATCACGAGCAGCATCCCTTCTCTTTTCCGGTCGGCGAACATGAATACCGCGTGTCGTACCTGCCGGCGGAATCCGACGATGGCATGTTCGGCGGCAACTCCAACTGGCGCGGCCCGGTCTGGATGCCGGTGAACGCCCTCATCGTCCGCGCCTTGCTGCAGTACTACAGCTACTACGGCGAGGATTTCCGCATCGAATGTCCCACTGGCTCGGGGCGGCTCATGACGCTGTATCAAGTCGCCGAAGAAGTGGTGCGCCGGCTCGGTGCGCTGTTCCTGCGCGATGCGAGCGGACGGCGACCCGTGTATGGTGGAACGGAAAAATTTCAGTCCGACGCGCATTGGCGCGACTACATCCTGTTCTTCGAATATTTTCACGGTGACGAAGGCGCAGGGCTCGGTGCAAGCCATCAAACCGGTTGGACCGGCGGCGTCGCGCGCCTCATGCATTTCTTCGCTACCGTTACGGCCGAGCGGTTCCTGGCCATGGGCAAACAAGCTGCGGTGTGTGACGGGGAAGGGCATGCAGCTGGGCACGATTAATCCGGTGGCAGTGCAGTGTCCACCAGTGTGCATTGCCCGAATATCACATAGGCGCCTTCACGGTCGGCGATTACGATGGTGAGGCGTCCGGTGCGTCGGTGGACAGTGGCGCTCCAGACGAGCTGCAAGGTAGTGCCTTGCATCACTAGCGATTCGGTATTGGCGCCCAAGGCCTGGATGGGAAGGGTCTCGTTTCTATAGGGCGTGCGCACGGACTTTGTCGCCATATTGAAGTGCATGCGCAAATCCTTGCCACTCTCCGGCCGAAGCGGTTTGCAGGTCTTCTCGGTCGGCAGGCAATCGTGCCCCTGCGATGGCAGGCAGGTCATGGGTTGCGAACCATCGAAATCGGCGGCGGCGGTGGCAGCCGTCACCGACAGCAGGGCGATCGAGGTCAGCCAGGGTTTGTGCATGACGAGTCTCCTGAAGTTGATGCAGCGTCGGTGGGTGCCTCGTTCAGAACGCTTCGCCCACCGCCAAGGTGAAAGTGTCGTCGTCGCGGCCCCAGGCCAAATCGGCTCGCAGGTTCAGCGGCAGTGACTTGGACAGGCGCAGGCGCAAGCCGAGGCCTGCCGCCGGCAGCCAGGCATCCGTGTCGATTTCACCGAGTGCGCCCGCCACTTTGCCGGTGCCGGCGAATGCGCTGAGACCCCAACGCGGTGTTGCCTGCCAACGCCATTCCATTTGCGCCGCCAGCATCGACTTGCCGATATAGCGGCCGGGCGTGTAGCCGCGCAGATCCGCTCCCGATCCGAACCATGCTTTCGCGAAAAAAGGCGCATTTCCGTCCACGAGCTTGCCGGCGACGCGCCCGGCCAGCACCTGCGTAGCGTCGAGCGGCAGAAAAGCGTTCCATTCCAGCTCCACGGCTTCGTAGTCGTCCTCGCTGCCCAGTGCCTGGCGTGCTATCGACACCTGCGTGCGCGCATAACGACCGGTACGCGGATAGAGATCGCTATCGCGCGAGTCGAATTCGCCGCTCAGACGCACGTTCACCACATCGATGCGGGTGCTGTGCTCGATGTCATCGGGCAGTGGAACCTGGGGATCGCGCAGCCTGATGTCGGTATGACCGTAGACGAAGCCTGCGCCGAGCCAGCCGCTCGCGCCGACCTTCATCGCCAGGTCGGTCGAGACGCCCGTGAACTGCTGTATAAGGGAAATGGTGCGGTCATCCTCGCCCAGATCGAGTTCGACGTCGTAGTGCAATTCACCGGCGGCGATGCCGAGCGTGGTTCGATAGCACTGGTCCGACCAGTAACCGCGATGCCCCCCCATGGCGGCTTGCGTGCCGCCTTCGGCGTACATGCCGGCGAGGGCAGCGACCGAGTAGCGCGCTAGGCTGTCGGTGTCGCGCGGTCGGTAGAGATAGCCGGCGCCGAGCACCAAGCCGGCTCCGAACAGTTCGTTACGAAACGGCAGAGGCGCTATCACCCAGTGGTCGTCACGTGCCGGCTTGGAGGGTGTCGTCTGACGGTCCAGATCGTCGAGCAGCCGCATGCCACCCATCGGGCTCACCGGCTCCGCTGCGCTGCTCGATGGCACTAGCACGAGGTTGCGTTTGGCGGCGGGTGCCGGGGAACTTGCCGCTTGGGCGACCGGCATCGTTGCCAGGTACAGGGGGACCGCCGCCACGATGAAATCGACGCCAGCCACGCAGTGCTTGCGCTCTTATCGCGGCTGCGGGTCCACTGTGACCGCCAGGGCCTCGATATAGGTGAGCTCAACTTCGTCGCCTTGCTTGAGCGTGTTGATGAACGCCTGTGCGCGCGGATCTTTGACATTGATAGTGCGGGCCATGCCGGAAGGTCCTTTGAATGTGAGCGCGTGGGCGGGATGATCGACCTCCTCGATGACGATGGTAGTCGTTACCTTGTTGGCGATGGCCGCTCCCGGCCGCTTGCCCTCGGGCGCGCGTGCGGTGCCGGTGGTCGTGTCGATTACGCCAATCGTTGTGCTTTCCCCCTTTTTTTTGAAAGAAGCAGCCAGCGCCTCGTAATACTGCACGACGACCTTATTGCCCACCTTCAGTTGCGCGAGGTTGCGGACGTCGGGGGGAACCTGCACGGTCAGGTTTCGATCCTCCGCACGCAACTCGACCATGCGCTCATTCAGATCGATGGATGCGACCGTCGCCGTGATCGTTTGCGTGTTCATCACTTCCAGCGGGGCAGGCTGGGCGAGGCTCGTCGCGATGCCGAACGAGCAGACGGCAAGGACGCCAACGAAGCGTGACGCGGGCAACTGTCTTGTCATGTGTCTTCTCCATGTCCATGCGATGAGGAAGGCTTCTTAGCAGCATGTTGCGACCAGCGGCGGCGGTTGCGCAGTACGTAAGGCGGGCAGCCGCTGTGTCCATGCGAAGGGCATCCGGACAAAGGACGGCGGTGCTGCACGTTGCACTCAGTCCATTACGCCTGCAGCGCAAGCATGCTTTGAGTCTCGCCTGCGGCCGCTTGCTCGCGCTGTTCCGGCCGATGTCGCAGAGCCTGGAGGTAACGTATGCACAGACTCATCACGCTCGTACTGGCTTCTTGTGTGCTGGCAACCGCGGAGGCTGCCGAGCGCGATCCGCTTGAATCCACGATTGTCGTGGACCTCGGCTGGTTCTTCGTGTCCAACGACATACGTGTGCGCGTGGACGGCGAAACCAGCGATGCTATCGGCACGGACGTGGATTTCGATGATACCTTCGGTGTCGGCGACTTCGATCGCCTCCGTGCCGAAGCGCTTTGGCGTATCGCTCCCCGGCATGTGCTGCGCGGAATGTATTTCGAGAATCATCGCAGCGCCACGCGCTCGCTCGATCGCGAGGTGGTATGGGGCGAGCATACATTTCCGGTGAGTGCGTCCGTTAACGCACGTACCAAACTGAGCGTCGCCCAGTTGTCGTACGAGTATGCATTTTTGCGCAGGGACAACTACGAGTTGGCCGGTGGTATAGGCGTACACCTGGTAGACATGGGTCTGGATCTCGCGGCGAATCTCGACGCACAGGGTGGTTCCATATCGGGCGCTGTGCAGGAAGACGCCAGGAGCGACGCACCCTTACCGGTGCTCGGGCTGCGGGGCATGTGGCACCTGCCGAACAACTTCTATCTCACCGGCCAAGTGCAATATTTTCATCTGCAATTCGATCACTACTCGGGCAGCTTGATCGACCTCAAGGCATCGCTGGTGTGGCAGTTCACGGATCACGTCGGGATCGGT
>JAIBJL010000617.1 GCA_020029545.1 Gammaproteobacteria bacterium | reverse complement strand
GCTGGTGAGCATCTTGGTGTAGCGTTGTCCGGAGGAGTCCATGGCCATCGCCGGCATGCCCCAGCAGCCAAGAACGACGACACCGGCAAACAGAATTCGAGTGTTCACGGACGAGAGGCCCTGATAGGTTTTCATAGGTTTTCCAAACGCTCGCCGACTACGCGCGCAGACTACTGCAGTTACGTGCGTCGCGCCAGACTGAGCCTTATCCAATGGGGTATGAGTCTGAAGCGAGGGTGCATGGCGGGGTACGATGGTTCACCCCGCGATGGCGAGGACGGATTGGCGATGCTTTGTCGGGCTACCGCGCGCCCTGCACACATTCGATTTCCACCAACAATTCGCGGCGGCAGATATCCGCCGCCAGAAACATCGCTTTGGCATCCGGCAGCCGATTACGCAGGTGAGCGTAAATGACAGATGCTTGCGTCCGGTCGCGGACGTATACCTTGAGGAAGGTTTGCGGTGCGAGGCTCGCCCGCAATTCCGGGCGGTGGCGCGCGGCTTCGGCGATCAGTGCATCCAGATTGCGCAGCGTTTCATCCAGCTGCGCGGTGACATCGCCGATGTGGTGTGAAGCGTGGCCGAGAATGCTCGCCGTGCCCGAGATCAGCAAAGTATGATCCGGTGCGAGGGTCGCGCGCGCAAAGCCGGGACTTACTGGCCCGTATAGTTGAGGATAGTGATACGCGCTGACCTGCCGTGGATTTTCAACGGCGGCCCCTGCGATACGCCCTGCCAGCCAATATACCTGCAGTGAATCCGTCGAGTGCTGGCGACCCAACGCGCTCGCGGCGGGATTGCTTTCCGTCAACGAATTCCCCAGGCCGCGGGCGCGTCCCACACAGAACTGTCGATAACGTTCCAGATCGCCGGCGCCCACGTTTACCGCATCGGCGTAATTCCACATCCGTAACACGTGACGGAATGGCGAGGCGCACTGGAAGCGACGCACTTCCGCATAGGCAAACTCAGCGGCGCCTTGAATGCCGTCGTGCCGGCGCTCGTCCAATTCGACGACGGCGAACAGATGCTGATCATCGTGGGCATAGCGCACCGCGCCGTCCCGGCCGTACTCGACAGGTCCCTGGGCTTCCCAGATTTCCACCACGGCGGGCGTCGCGGCGAGCGGCTCCAACTCGACGTTGATGCATAGATGAGATGCACTGCCGCTGCCTACCGCTGCGTTGTTGGCGGAGGGCGGGCTGCCAAAGCGGATCTCTGCCAGTATCCCGTCAGGAAATGCCGGCAGGGAAGCGATTGGGTAATAGCCGACACGAAGCCTCGAGGGTCTGGCCTGATCATGCACCTTGAGATCGGACACGCCGACTGCGGCTGCGTCTGTAGGCATCACGTCGTCGGAACGCGCTGGTTCATTGTCTGGGCTCAGGCTTATCGTGCGGCGAGGCAACGACACCTTGTCGATTGGAGACTCTGCCTGCTGGCTACGGCATCGGGGCCGGATGATACACTTTCGCACCCGGATGCTTCATCGTTCGAATGGGTCACGACCGCTCGCCATGTCGCACTCTCCTTTGCTGCTGCAACTCGTCATCATCCTCGGCACCGCGCGCGTGCTGAGTCTGGTGCTGCGCTTTTTCGGCCAATCGCCGGTCATTGGAGAAATGACCGCAGGGTTGATTCTGGGTCCGATTGTGTTCGGTGCGCTTGCGCCTGAGCTGCCTGGTGTTGTTCATGTTCATTGTCGGTGCCGAATTGCGCTTGCCGATGGGTGTGCGCCAGCAACTCGTTGCCGGCAGCTGGATCGGCGGCCTGTCCGTGATCGTGCCGATGCTGCTGGGACTGGGCGTCGCTTCTGTGTCCTATCCAACGCTGGCGCCGCCTGGCGTGCAGTTCTGGCCCTTCGCCCTGTTCATGGCATCGGCCATGTCGATCACGGCCTTTCCGGTCATGGCACGCATTCTCAAGGAACGACAGCTCACCCACACGACGCTCGGACGACTGTCACTCACCGGCGCCGCGGTGGCCGATGTGCTTGCCTGGGTGATGCTCGCCCTGGTCGTCGTGCTCGCCAGCAGCGGTCAGGACTGGCATCGCTTCGGGGTGACGCTGGGTGGCCTCGCGTTACTGTCGGCAGCGATCTTTCTTGTGCTCAAGCCTGCGCTTGCCGGCTTGCTTGCCAGGTTTGCCAAGGACGGGCGGCCGGAAGGCGCCTTGCTGGCGGTGATCCTGATCGGCACATTCGCCTGCGCCTACGCGACCGAGATACTCGATGTGCATGCAGTGTTCGGCGCCTTCCTGTTCGGCGCCTGCTTGCCGCGAGACGACCGGCTGCTCGGTGCGTTGATCGAGCGAATCGAATACGTCGCCATCATTGTGCTGATGCCGATTTTTTTCGCGCTGGCCGGTCTCAATACGACACCCGACGTATTCGCAGGTGCCGGCCTCGGTTCGCTCGGGCTCATTCTCGCAGTGGCCATCGCCGGCAAAGTCATCGGTGGCGCCGCCGGAGCACGCATGGCCGGTCAGCCCTGGCGGACGTCATTGGCGGTGGGATCGCTGATGAATGCACGCGGCATGATGGAATTGATCGTCATCAAGGTCGGCCTGGATATCGGCGTGATCGGCAACAGCCTGTTCACCATGCTGATGAT
>JAIBJL010000392.1 GCA_020029545.1 Gammaproteobacteria bacterium | reverse complement strand
TGTCGGGCTCGGCCGGATCGATCGACTGGCTTGGCGGCGCCTTCTACTTCGACGAATCGGTCAAGTCGACCTTCGTGGTCGACAACCGTATTCAGGGCGGTGTTCAGTACATCGATTCGCAAAACGATTCCTGGGCGGGTTTCGGGCGGCTGACTTGGCACCTGACCGATCGCATGCGCCTGACGGGAGCGGGGCGTTATACCGATGACCGGAAGGACTTCGACGGCAGGGCCGAGACCTTGCAGGCGGTCTGCTTCCAACGGACCGTGCTCGGCAATCCGAATGCGGTGTGTCCTGACATCCGTCGCCTCCCCGCAAACTTCACTTCCGTTGCGCAGGCCATGGCGGATATCGGCTACGTTCTTGCTACCGACCCCAGCGGTCATCCGGTCTATCTCGATCCCACCAATCCGATGTACGTGCTTTACCAGCTGACCGTCACGCCGGTGAAGCAATCGCTCAGCACGTCGAAGTTCACTTGGCGCGCGGGTGTCGAGTTCGATGTGGGGCCTAGCTCGCTGCTCTATGCAAGCGTGGAGACGGGCTATCGTTCCGGCGGTTTCTCGTTTTCATCGCTGCAGCCGACGGTCGATCCCGAGTCGATTACCGCCTACACGGTGGGCTCCAAGAACCGGTTCTGGGGCAACCGTGTCCAGCTCAACGTCGAAGGTTTCTTCTGGAAGTACCAGGACCAGCAGAACACCCATTTCGGGCGAGGCGCCGATGGCGAGGTCGAGCTGGTGACGCAGAACATCGGCGAATCGACCAACAAGGGCATCGAAGTCGAACTGCTCGTCAAGCCGCTGCCCCACACGCTGCTGCGTGCCGACATGCAGTATCTCGATGCGAAATACGATCACTTCGTCTACAGCGATCTCGACAACAGCCCGACCGGTCAGCCTGGCACGATCGCGCCGGTGACAGGTTGCCCGACGCAGTTCGACAGCACCGCCGGCAACTGGATCGTGGATTGTTCAGGCTTTCCGGCGCAGTTCTCGCCAGAATGGACGATGAACTTCGGTGTGCAGCAGACCTTTCCCATCGCGAACAACCTGAAGGTGGTAGCGGATGCCAGCACGCACTACCAGAGCAGCACCGTGCAGCTATTCGAGCAGCTGTCGGCCTTTTCGCCGGGCAGCTACTGGATGAGCGACGCATCGCTGGCAGTTGCTTCCCAGGACGATCGCTGGTCTCTGACTGCCTACGTCGAAAACATCGAGGACAAGCGCGTCGCAACCAGCATGCTGTACAACGGCCTGCCCTCGACGATCGGGGCCAGCCTGTCGCCACCGCGCACCTATGGACTGCGCCTGCGGGCTTCGTTCTAGATGCGGCGGAGCGATATCCAGCGGAGTGCTGCAGAGGACTATCCGGCTATAGTGTCAGCCGGTCGGATCAGGAATTCTGGATCGGCCGACACTTGAGGGGGATTCAATGAAACGCACACTACTATCTATCGCCACAGGCGTCGCCGTGGCGGGTCTTGCCACGCTCGCCTTTGCCCAGGGTCTGCGGCTGCCGCCCGATCCGCCGAGTATGTTCAAGCAGCCGGTCCTCGACCTGGGTGCGGTCAACATGATGCCCGACATCATCTTCTCCCAACCCATGGGGTACCGGCCGCTGAAGCTGGACCTCTATCGACCCAAGCAACCAACAGGACCGCTGCCGGTGGTCCTGTGGTTGCATGGAGGCGCGTGGATGCTCGGCGATCAACGCGGCGCTGCGTTCGCTGGCGTCGACATGCCCACTACCCTCGCCGAGCTGGCACAGCACGGCTACGTCGTTGCCAGTGTGCAATACCGGCTCTCCGGAGAAGCGAAATTCCCGGCACAGATTCAGGACGTGCGCGCGGCAGTGCGCTGGCTGAAAGGCAATGCCACCACCTACGGCATCGATGCAGGCAAGGTCTTCCTGTGGGGCGGTTCGGCCGGAGGCTATCTGGCCGCATTGGCGGGTGTCAGTTGCGGAGATACCGGTCTTGAGGGACCACCGGCACCTCCGTTCCCCGGGGCTCCGCTGTCGCCTCCGATCGGTCCGGGTTCCGAATGCGTACAGGGAGTGATCGCTTTCTATCCTGTGATCGATTTGCCCCAGATGTCCAAGGCCCCTGCGGCTTTTCCCGGTGAGAGCCCCGAGCAGCGTTTCATGGGATGCGCGATCCAGTCATGTCCGGCAGACCGGCTGGCGCTGGCGAGCGTTCTCGACCATGTCGATGCCAAGGACCCACCGTTCCTGATCGCTCACGGTGACGCGGACAAGTTGGTTTCGATTGCGCAAAGCAAATTGTTGGACGACGCGCTCAAGGCCAAAGGCGTGCCGGTCGAATTCATCGTCGTGCCCGGTGGCGCGCACGTCTTTCCGATCGACAACGTATCCGAGTCCAAGCGCAAGGAACTGATGGGGCGGATCTACGCCTTTCTGGACAGGAACTCCGGCAAGGCAGCGAAACACTGATCCGGCTTTTCAAGAGCCTGCGGCCCTTCGGCATGCACTCGTGATCCGACGGCAAGCGCTCGATATTGGCCATGCAGGTCATGCAGAAATAATGGGCACCGACCGCACGTGATCGAAGGCGCGGGGTCGGTGACATGCCGGCGTCCGGGATTGACAGTCAAATGAGTGCCGGGGCCGAACGGGTTACCTACACAGGGGACATCATGAAAATTCGAACGCGTGGATTTGGCATCGCATTGGCCACGTGGTGCTTGTCCTGGTTGTGTCTTCCGGCGGGTGCGCAATCGCCCGCGTCTCAGCCCTCCCCGAAAACCCCGGATGGGCGGCCGGATCTCACCGGCATCTGGTCCAGCACGGGCGGGACCCTGCCCTTCGAGTTCGACACCAAGAAGTCGGCGGACGGATCGATCGCCAGTTCCTTCAAGAAGGACTCGAGCACCATGGAGATTTTCAAGACTTCATACATGCCCTATGCGAATCCGCCGCAATACAAGCCGGAATGGGTGGCCAAGCTCAAGGAAATACAAGCGGGCAATCTGAATCGTCAGGACAACACCTTCGTATGCGGACAGGCGGGCCTGCCGCGCGTGGGCCCACCCGAGCAGATCAGCCAGACGGCCCAGCAGGTCATATTTCTCAACACCGATCTCGCAGGCATGGTGTTTCGTGTCGTCCCGCTCGATGGACGGCCGCATCGCGACACGGACCCGAGCTTCTATGGCGTGGGTGTGGGGCATTGGGAAGGTGACACCCTGGTGGTGGATTCGCGCAACTTCGTTACCGATACCTGGATGGGCGAACAAGGCTTTTTCCACAGCGAGCAGATGCGCGTCATCGAACGTTTCCGCCGCGTGGGCGACACCATCGAATACAACGTCACGGTCGAAGACCCGGGCGTGCTGGCGCAGCCGTGGGTCAAACCCACGCGCCTCTTGACCAAAAGCGACCGGCCCCTGGAAGAGCCGTACCCGTGCGATCCAGAGGTGGCTCGCGTCAGCTTCGACACCGGCCGTCACGATCAACGCGGCAAGTAAGCGCGCATTCTGCACGAGGCTTTCAACATGAGAACAATACTTCCCGCGGTAGCGCTCTGTATCGTGTCGGTGACGGCGTTGGCGCATCATTCCACCAGTCACGTCGATATAAACAAGAAGGTCGATGTAAAGGGCATCCTCAAAGGAGTGGAATTCATCAATCCACACGCGCAAATCCACCTGGAGGCCCGGGACGCAAAAGGCAAGACGGTCAACTGGACATTCGAAGGCCCCCCTCCCGGCTGGCTCAGAAGGGCCGGCATCAAGCAGTCCGAATTCAAGGAAGGCATTGGCCACGAGGTGACCATCAGGGCCAATCCGGCACGCGATGGTTCGCCGTTCGGCCTGCTGGAGAAAGTGATCTTTGCCGATGGCCGAAGTGTCGGCTTCTCGCCCTGACTGAGAATACGGACGCATCCGCGGCGGATCATCGAGTTCCTCGACGAGCCGCCGAAGTCGGTCACAGGCAAGATCCCGCGGCGCGAACTGCGCGACGCAGCGGAGCCGCAACGCTCAACGGTCCGCAAGAGCGGCAGCCACTGTCGAGAAGCGGGCCGCTCGAAAATGCCGCCGTCAGTTGCGCGTGGACAGCTTAGGCGGCAGCGGGCGGCGGCGGAGCAGCGTGGGCCACTGCGTCGAAGCTCAGTTCACCGAGTTCGTGGGCCACGCTGTCGATGCCGCGGAATGGCATGCGGCGGTTGAACGTCAGCGGCAGCGGCTCGCCATTGACCACTGCGACGGCCTTGATCTCGTCCTTCAGCATCATCGCAGGCGGCCCTGCG
The DNA here is from genome assembly GCA_020029545.1 of Gammaproteobacteria bacterium. Lineage (GTDB taxonomy): Bacteria > Pseudomonadota > Gammaproteobacteria > Steroidobacterales > Steroidobacteraceae > Steroidobacter. The sequence continues at coordinate 543 of JAIBJL010000392.1, read as the reverse complement.
ATCAACGAAACGATCCGGGTCGCCATACCACGCTCCGTGTAGTCCTTGATCGTCAGCATCACCTGCGTATCGCCTGCGATCGACACGCCCGCCTTGGCCGCCGCTGCCGCGTAGCTGGTGCGGATCAGCTCCGGCACCGTGGAGCGCACCTTGCAGTCGCCGCAATCGAGGACGACAGCGAGGGCCGGCACGCTCTTCGGAAGGACGTTGGATACCTTTTTTGGCGGCTGCGTTGCGCAGGCTGCCAGCGAGACGGTGCAGATCGAAGCCAGTACGGCTGGTTGAACAAAGCGATACATGCGATTCCTTGAAAGGTGACGTGAGCTTGACGCCTGGGAATCAGTTCGGACCCGGCTTGCCTCGCCAAGTTCCCCCCGGAACTGTTTCGCGACGACAGGTTTGCTACGAAGACAGCAAGATGATGAATGAGAAGATCCTAGCGAGGAATGGCACTAAGTTAAGCGCCGCGTGCCGCCTTTCTTCACCTCTCCCTTGGGAGAGGTCGTGCGGAGCACGGGTGAGGGGAAGCGCACCGCGCCTGTT
>JAIBJL010000090.1 GCA_020029545.1 Gammaproteobacteria bacterium | reverse complement strand
GCGAAGCTGACGCAGGCGCGCGTACTCGTCATTGGCGCGGGCGGACTCGGTGTACCTGTGCTGACCTATCTCGCGGGCGCGGGGGTTGGGACGCTGGGCATTGTCGATGGCGACACGCTCGATGCCAGCAATCTGCATCGACAGACCCTGTACGCGCTCGCCGATGTCGGGCAGAGCAAAGTGTCGCTTGCAGCGAAGCGCCTGCGCGAACTCAATCCGCAGATCGCCGTCGTCGAGCACGCCGAGCGCCTCGACGGTAACAACGCCGAGCGTTTGATCCTCGCCTACGATCTGATCATCGAATGCAGCGACAATTTCGCGACCAAGTTCCTGGTGAACGACGCGGCAGTTCGCTGCAACAAGCCGGCCATCTTCGCGAGCGTCTACCAGTACGAAGGACAGCTGCAGGCTTATCGTCCGGATCGGGACAACGCCTGCCTGCGCTGCCTGTGGCCGGATGCCACGCGCGATGGGCTGGTCGGCAATTGCGCTGCTGCCGGCGTACTCGGCCCCGTACCGGGCGTGTTCGGCAGCCTGCAGGCGCTGGAAGCGCTCAAGCTGCTGCTCGATCTGCCGGGACAATTGGTGGAGGACATGCTGCTGATCGATCTGCTGACGCTGGAACAACGCAAACTGCGCACGAGGCACCGCGCCGATTGCCGCCACGATGCATCGCGACCGCTGTCGACACCGGCGAGCGATCTGGAAGTGACATTCGGCGAATTGCAGCCCGCAGTGAATGCCGGTTTCACGATCATCGATGTGCGCGAGCCGCAGGAAGTCAGCGACACGCCGTTACCGCACACTCGCGGACTGCAAATTCCCCTGGGCACCCTGCTGCAGGGGAACACCGCGTTGAATCCCGAGCATCGGTATCTGCTGGTGTGCGCGCGCGGCGCGCGCAGCCGCGCTGCCGCCGAACACCTCCGCGAACACGGCTTCCACCACGCCTACTCCTTGCACGGCGGTGTCGCTGCACTGAGAAGTTGACGATGCCGGATTGAAACCCGACCTGCTCTTAGCTGTCGCCTCGCCGTCTGCGCGCATTTAGCGTGCAGGATTGACGTGCACCACCAGATCGATGCGGCGATTACGGCCGCGGCCCTCGGCTGTCTCATTGGTCGCAACCGGTCGCGCTTCGCCGTAGCCGATCGAGCTGATCTTCTCGGCATCGACCGAAAAATTCTTGACCAGGTATTGCTTCACCGCATCGGCCCGGTCCTGCGACAGGATCAGGTTCGTGGAATCGCTGCCATTCGAGTCGGTGTGCCCTTCCACCACGATGGTCGAGTCGCCGAACAACGCGAGCGCCCGCTTCACTTTCTCCATCAAGGCAGCGCTGCCGGCATCGATGGTGCTGCGGCCCGAGGGAAACTTGATTCCCAGCAGGGAAACGACGACATCGTCCCCCTGCCGATACACGCGCGCTTCCGCGGGGGTGAAGGAACTTTCCACCGCTGCGACATTCGCCCTGAGACGTTCCTGTGCATCGACGCGGCGCTGCAAAGCGATGCGCTCTTGCGACACGCCGCCCAGGCGCGACTCCAGTCGTTGCATTTCGGCATTCAGCGCCGCGACCTGCTCCTTGCTGTCATCGAGATCCTGTTTGAGCCGACGCATCTCCTGACGCTGCTGTTGTGCATTCGCCAGCATGTCCTGCATGGCTTTCTGCATGCCCGCATCGAACTTCGGCGCGACATCCATCTCGGTGCCGAGGCTGCGTAGCGGCTCCTCCCAGCTCAGAATCAATTCCTCGGTGCCCGCCTGGCCTTCCTTTTCTTTGGTCAGCGTGGTGTTGACGAGGCGCGCTAGGTACAGCGCGTGACGCGCCTCGTACACAGCTTCCGCGGCGAGCGATTTCGGCACTGAGGTATCGTAACGATTGTGATTGATCTCCTGCTCCGCCTGAGCCAGGTTCCTGCGTGCCGCCTGCAGGCTGCGTGGCGCAAACTTCTCGACCTTCTGTTCATCCGCCTGCGCTATCAGACTGCGCGCTTCGGTGAGCAAGGCATTCTTGATCGCAATCAGCTCGGCATCGCGCAACAGCACTTCCGCTTCCGATGCGCGCTTCTGCGCATTCTTCAGATCGTTCTTCTCGACAGCGCGCGCAGCCTGGTCGAATCGTTCCGCGGCCTTCTGCCAGTTGTCGGGCGCGAGCCGCGGTGCACCGGCATTGATGGTGTCTTCGCGCGTCTTGATGACGCTGCTCAGTGCCTGACGCGTCGCGGCGGCGGCGAGAGTGGCACTCTGGAGTGCAGCCTGCCCTTCTGCGATACGCTCGCGTACGCGTTCCGGATTGCGACCACGGGCGGCGTCCTTGCTGGCCTCATCGAACGCTGCGGTAACCTTCTCGAACCCTGCCGGTGCGAGCGCATCGACCTGTTCGCCGCGCGCTTTGTCGATGGCTGCCGCAAAACTTGCCAGACGGGGATCCGGCACCGGCGTAGCCGCAGGCGCCGCGGCGCTGGCGACCCGTGGCACCGACGCAGCGAACATCGCAGCGACCATCAAAATGGACAGCGCATCCCGGCGAAACTTCATGCAGACGACTCGTGTGAATGAGAATAGCGAAAGACGGCAATCGAATCAGGCGCGTACCTGCCCCGTACCGCGAACGATGTATTTGTAGCTGGTGAGCTGTTCCACGCCGACCGGACCGCGCGCGTGAAACTTGTCGGTGGAGATACCGATCTCCGCGCCCATGCCGAACTCGCCGCCATCGGCAAACTGCGTCGATGCGTTGTGCAGCACGATGGCGCTGTCGACGTTCGCCAGGAAGCGCTCGGCGGTCTGCGCATTCGCCGTCACGATGGAATCGGTATGAGCGGAACCGTAACGCTCGATATGTTCAACGGCACCATCGACGCCATCGACAATCCGCGCCGCAATGATGGCGTCGAGATACTCCGTATGCCAGTCCTGTTCGGTCGCCGCGACCACGCGCGCATCGGCAGCACGCACCGACTCATCGCCACGAACTTCGCACCCGGCGTCCAGCAACGCCGCGATCACCGGGCGCAAATGCGTGCTCAGGGCCGCGCGGTCGATCAGCAGCGTCTCGGCAGCGCCGCAAATGCCAGTGCGGCGCAATTTGGCGTTCTTCACGATCTCGCAGGCCATGGCAATATCGGCATCCTTGTCGACATACACATGGCACAGGCCTTCGAGGTGACCGATCACCGGCACCCGTGCCTCCTGCTGCACGCGCGCGACCAGACTCTTGCCGCCGCGCGGCACCAGTACGTCGATATAGTCGACCATGCCGGACAGCATCTTGCCGACCGCGGCACGATCGGGCGTCGGCACCAGCTGAATCGCGGCTTCCGGCAGCTGCGCAGCGCGCAGCCCCATGAGCAGACATTCATGAATCGCCCGACTGGAATGCTGGCTCTCCGAACCCCCGCGCAGTATCACGGCATTCCCCGACTTCAGGCACAGCGCGCCCGCGTCCGCAGTCACGTTTGGACGGCTTTCGTAGATGATGCCGACCACGCCCAGCGGCACGCGCAGGCGCTGAATCAGCAACCCGTTGGGCCGGGTCCACTCGGCCATCTTTGTGCCGATCGGATCGGCCAGTGCCGCTATGTCTTCCAGACCCTGCGCAATCGACTCGATTCGCTGGTCGTTCAGCAACAACCGATCCAGCAGTGCCGGCGACAGATCACGCGCCCGCGCCTGCTCCAGATCGATGCGGTTAGCCGACTTGATGGTCGGGGCTTGCAGACGAATGGCCGCGGCCGCGCTGACCAGAGCCGCATTCTTCGACTGGGTAGTGGCCTGAGCAAGCACGCGCGCGGCCTTGACCGCGGCCCGGCCCAGGGATTCCATCAGCGAGGCAATATCGGCGTCAGCACTGATCGCTGCGTTCATACGAAACCAACGGCGGAGGCAAAAACCCGAGAGTAATAGATTGAGAGTAACAGACGAGCGGGCACAGTAAAGAAGCGTCCGTGGCGCCGCCCGATTCCAGCCATGTCGGGGCTGCGTCAAAGCCCCAGTCATACCCAACGCTTACTTGGCAGCGAGCGCCATCCCAATGACGTGGCGGAAGGGCCTGGGGCGTGGGGCCTGGGCAGGCAGCGGCTCAGCGGGCGCGCTGGGAATTCGGGCTTCTGCGCCTACTCAGGCCCCACGCCCCAGGCCCTTCCGCCAGACACGCTTGCAGTACACTTGTCGCTCGCTTGTCTGCCCCGCGGAGCCGCTGGTGCCTCAGATTCATGTCAACGGTCTCGATCTGGAATACGAGTCTTTCGGCAGTGCCAGCCATCCGACCATGTTGCTCATCATGGGACTGGGCGCACAGCTGACCCGCTGGCCGATTCCCTTCTGCGAGAAACTCGTCGCGCGCGGCTATCGGGTCATTCGCTTCGATAATCGCGACGCCGGTCTGTCGACCAAGTTCGATGCCGCTGGCGTGCCTGATCTCAGTCAGATCCTGGCGGGCCGCTTGACCGGCCTGCCAGCCAAAGTCCCCTACACGCTGCACGACATGGCAGCCGACGCAGTCGGCCTGCTCGACGCGCTGTCGATCGACAAGGCCCATCTGGTCGGTGCGTCGATGGGCGGCATGATCGCGCAGCAGATCGCTGCCGAATATCCGCAGCGTGTGTTGTCGCTCACCTCGATCATGTCGACGACGGGCAATCCGGCGTTGCCGCCGCCGAACGCGGCGGCGGCTAAAGCGCTGATGGCTCGATATCCCAGCCTGGAAAATCAGGCTGCCTATGTAGAACACGGACTGAACTCACTGCGCACGATTTCCAGCCCCGGCTTCCCGTTCGATGAACTGGCGACTCGCGAACGCATCTGGAACGACGCATTGCGCGGCTATAGCGCCACCGGATTCGGTCGCCAGCTCGCCGCCGTGGCTGCCGCCGGCGATCGTCGCGACTACGTGCGCCGGATCAAGGCGCCCACCATGGTCATCCATGGCGAATGCGATCCGCTGGTGCCGGTGGCGGCCGGACGTGACACGGTCGCATCGATAGCCGGCGCTGAATTGCGCGTGTTTCCGGGCATGGGACACGATCTGCCACCGGCGCTGTACGACAAGATCATCGATGCCATCGTGACTGTCGCACGGCGCGCCTGATACCACTTGCCCCACTTTTACCCTAGAGATTTTTACCCCAGAGATTTCTAACCCAGAAATTTTCTGGCTGGGATTCCTTGAGATCTCTCGCAACCAAACCGATCCGACACGCGTTAGGCCCCTGTCACCGGCCGCCTCCAGGCCGTACGCCTACCGACCTGCAGGAGATCGCTATGGATGATTACGAGCCGGAATACGAACGCCATCGTTTCGATCTGATCGAAACGGCCTTTCTGTGCGGAGCCATTGCGCTGATTGCGTCGCCGGCGATCAAAGGTGTGCTGCGCCATTGGCGCATCAAGCACCCGCTGGCGAAGCTCGAACCGGCGATCGACAAGTCGCTGAAAGACAGCTATCCGGCCAGCGATCCCCCGGCATCGCGGTACTTCGATATCCCCGAGAATCGCCGCTGAGATACGCTGCCGCACGTTGCGCCCGGGCCGTCTGGCGAGCCTCATATCTGCCAAGCCGCGCACTGGCTCGATGGGTGCCAACAGCGCTCAGGCGGATGACTGAGCCGAAGTGATGACGAGATCATCGCGATGGATCATTTCATCGCGCCCGCGAAAACCGAGCAGTTCCTCGATGTCGCCCGACTTGCGCCCTCGGATCTGCTCGGCATCCTGGCTCGAATACGCCGACAGTCCGCGCGCCATTTCGTCTCCTTGAGCATCGCGCACGATGACCGCGTCGCCGCGTTCGAAGCGCCCGGTAACCCGCGTCACGCCGGCAGGCAACAGGCTCTTCCCGCTGCGCAGGGCCTGGGCCGCGCCCGGGTCGATGTGCAGCTCACCGCTGGGCTTGAGCGCGCCGGCAATCCACTGTTTGCGTACCGTCGCCGGCGTCGCGGAGGGATAGAACCAGCTGCAGCGCACGCCACTTTCGAGTCGCGCCAGGGGATGCATCTCGTGTCCCAGCGACACCGCCATATGGCAGCCCGCGGCCACTGCGATCTTGGCTGCGGCAATTTTCGTCGCCATGCCGCCGGACCCGACAGTGGAAGCCGCACCGCCCGCCATGCGCTCGATGTCCGGCGTGATGACGGGAATTTCAGGGATGAACACCGCGCCCGGATCGCGGCTCGGATCGCTGGTGTAAAGGCCATCCACGTCCGACAGCAATACCAGGCAGTCGGCACTGATCATCTGCGCGACACGCGCCGCGAGCCGATCGTTGTCGCCGTAGCGGATTTCCGAAGTGGCGACCGTATCGTTCTCGTTAATGACGGGGACCGCGCCCAACCTGAGCAGAGTATCCAGCGTGCTACGTGCGTTGAGATACCGCCGTCGCTCCTCGGTATCGCCGAACGTCAGCAGGATCTGTGCCACAGTCAGGCCGTGATGTTCGAGCACTTCTTTCCAGGCATGAGCCAGCCGGATTTGCCCGACTGCCGCCGCGGCCTGACTTTCTTCAAGCTTCAATCGGCCCGGTTCGAGCCCGAGCTGGCGGCGGCCCAGCGCGATCGCACCCGACGACACCAGCAGCACGTCCTGTCCACGCGAGCGCAGCCGCGCGATGTCCACTGCCAGCGTGTCCAGCCAGGTACGATTGACCCGGCCTGTCGTCCCCTCCACGAGCAACGCCGAACCGACTTTGATCACGACGCGACGCGCCTGTGTCAGTGGCGAGATGCGCGGTTTCAGGTCGCTGGTGGCCACAATCGCACTCACGCTCAAAAAAAACTCCGAAGACAACCGTCAGGATGTCGCGTCTGCAGAACCGCTACGTTGCAAGATCGCGCTGGCAATGACGGCGAGATTCTTCAAGTCATTGCCGTGCATCGCGGCGCGTGACACGCGATGTCAAAGTCTACCAGATGGTTGCACGGACCGGAGCGACGTGGTGGCATACGATGCGATGCGGGGTCGCTGAAGTCGCTGAACGGGTAATACGTCTGTTGCCTGCCAAACCATGACACCCTAATATTCCCGCCGCAGTTGCCGATTTCGTCGCGCCGGTGCATCGACACGGTTTCCATTCGTCTTGAGGTGATACGTGGGCAGAGACTACGACCCGGTACAGGGGCAGTGGTATGAAGATCTTGACGAAAACGAGATCTTCAAAGTACTGACGCTGGATCCCGATGCAGAAACCGTGCAGATCCAGTACGAAGATGGCGATGTGGAAGTCATCGATCTGGACACCTGGCACGAACTCGATCTCGAAAAGGCCGAGCAGCCTGAAGGCTGGTCCGACGACGAGGTCGAAGACGACGATGACGACGAAGATGACGATGACTGGGAAGAAGATGACGACGACGACGACTGGGAAGACGACGACGAGGAAGACGATGACGACCTCGACGATGACTACAGCGATCGCGACGAAGGCTGAGCGGGCGGATTGATTGCAGGCCTGTCGGCGCGGTTTCGATCGCCAGACCGCGCCGCGGCACTCGGGCCGTTGCCACTCTCTGCCTCCCTCGGCACCGGACTCTCGGAAAGCCTGACCTGCTGGCCACGTTGATCCGTGCGCGCACCCCAATGAATCGCGGCGCCGGCCCGATCGAACGGACGGAACTTGCGCGCGCGCCGACGATCTTCCTGACCATTGCGGTGGCAGTGGCCGAGCCCGACGGGGCGACGCCGGACGATCTCCTTGATTCTGCCGGCGTCACCCCGATGATTCACACGGTTGTCATTCCAGCCCTGTGCCAGCCTAGGTGCTTGGCTGCTGTTCCCGCACGGGTATTCATCGTCTATTTGAGGCCACTATGAAGCGGATCGTGTTGTTCCTCGCGACCAACCTCGCGATCGTGTTCGTGCTGAGCATTACGCTGCGTCTGCTCGGCGTCGACCGGATTCTCGATGCACAGGGCACCGGGCTGGATCTCAACAATCTGCTCGTGTTCTGCGCGGTGTTCGGTTTTGCCGGTTCGCTCATTTCGCTCGCGATTTCGAAATGGACGGCCAAGCGCGCCATGGGCGTGCAAGTCATCGACCAACCCTCGAATGCGACCGAGCGCTGGCTCGTCGACACCGTACATCGCCAGGCAGAAGCAGCGGGTATCGGCAAGCCCGAAGTCGGCGTGTTCGATTCACCGGAGATGAACGCCTTCGCCACCGGTGCCAACCGCAACAATGCGCTCGTGGCCGTCAGCACCGGGCTGCTGCGCGGCATGTCGCAGCAGGAAGCCGAGGCAGTGCTCGCTCACGAAGTCAGTCATGTCGCCAACGGCGATATGATCACGCTCGCTCTGATCCAGGGCGTGGTGAACACCTTTGTCATGTTCCTGTCACGCGTCATCGGCCATACCGTCGATCGCGTGGTTTTCAAGACGGAACGCGGTCACGGACCGGCGTTCTGGATCACTGTGATCGTTTCCGAACTGGTGCTCGGCATCCTCGCCAGCATGATCGTCATGTGGTTCTCGCGGCAACGCGAATTCCGTGCCGATGCCGGTGGTGCCACGCTGGCCGGTCGCGACGCCATGATCGGCGCGCTGGAACGCCTGCGCCGCGGCCATGCGGCGCCATTGCCGGAGAACATGGCCGCGTTCGGCATCAGCGGCACCCTCGGCCAGGGCCTCAAGCGCCTGTTCACCACGCATCCGCCGCTGGAGGAGCGTATTGCCGCTTTGCGCGGTCACGCCTGATCACGGCGCCCTACGCGATCTGTTGCCGCGGGCGCCCGTTGATCCCACACTCGACGACACAATGGGCTGACCAATAAAGCGCAGGCTGCGCCACCGACATGCTGTCGTTCCGAATGATCCTGTTCTGTTGCGGCGCTGGCATTTGCCTGTGGGGTTTGTTCAATCTGCTCGACAATCTCAAACAGCCCGAGCTGCTGCGCGCATCGAAAGCCATCATCGTGAAAGGCTGCGAACCGGCGGAGTCGGATGAAGCCGCTACGTTGTGTCCGCAGTTGTATTGCCAAAAGGCGCTGCTGGACACGAAGTCGTTGCCGCTGAAAACACGCTTCAGCATCCTCACCGATCGGCACGATCACGCGAGTTCAAAGCACCTCATCGCCGGAACCGTCAGCGGCGCCGACGGCGAGCCGGCCTTCGCGTGCTTGATGGATCGGCACCGGGTCATCGCTGCGCGCAGACTGGCCATGCAGCAGCTCGAACGGCTGCAACAACAGGCGGGCGGCTGGGAACTGTAGGCGTGGCACGGCGTGCGCCTTGGGGCGCGAATCCCAATTCGACGGGCTGCGCATCCGTCGCCCGTCGACTATTGCTTCGCTAGAATCGCGCCATGACCATCAGCCACATCATTCTCGATCAGTTGCGGGCCATCGTCGGGCCCGCTGGCTATCTCGATCAGCCGGCGGATGTGGCACCGTTTACCGTCGATCACCGGCAACTGTATCGCGGCTCGACGCCGCTGGTGATGCGCCCCGACAGTACGGCGCAGGTGTCTGCGATTCTGAAGCTTTGCAATGAGCAGCGTGTCGGTGTCGTGCCGGTCGGCGGCAATACCAGCTATTGCGGCGGCGCAACGCCCGACGCAGACGGGTCGCAGGTGGTCGTGTCGCTGTCGCGCCTGAAAAAAATTCGCCATGTGGACCCGTTGAATTTTGCGCTGACTGCAGAAGCCGGCTGCGTGCTCGCCGAGGTGCAGGCCGCGGCGAACGCGGTGGATCGATTGTTCCCGTTGAGCCTGGGCTCGGAGGGTTCGTGTCAATTGGGCGGCAACCTGTCGACGAATGCCGGCGGCACGGCCGTCCTGCGCTACGGCATGATGCGCGACCTGGTACTGGGACTCGAAGTGGTGCTGCCCGATGGCCGCATCCTCGACGGCCTGCAATCGCTGCGCAAGGACAACACGGGTTACGACCTCGATGATTTATTCCTGGGCGCGGAAGGCACGTTGGGCATCATCACCGCCGCGTCGTGCAAGCTGTTTTCGCAACCGGGAAGTCGCGTCACTGCTTTCGTTGCCGTACCGGAGCCGCAAGCCGCAGTGAATTTGCTCGCGCGGCTGCGCAGCGCAACGAGCGACGCCGTCGTGACGTTCGAACTGGTGCCGCGTCTCGCCCTCGAGTTCGTCTTACAGCACGTACCGTCGACCAGCGATCCTCTCGACCAGCCATACGATTGGTATGTGCTCATGGAAATCAACGGCGGTCGACGTGACCACGCGCTGCGCGATGCCATGGAAGCGGAACTGTCGCTGGCCATGGAGCAAGGCGAAATCTGCAATGCAGCGATTGCGGAAAGCGAGGCTCAGCGCGAAGCCCTGTGGCGTCTGCGTGAAACGATTCCCGAAGCGCAGAACCGCGCGGGGGCGAGCATCAAGCACGACATTTCGATCACCACGAGCGATCTGCCGCGCTTCATGCACGAAGGCACGCGTGCAGTGCTTGCCGTCTGTCCCAATGCGCGCATGGTGACTTACGGACATCTGGGCGATGGCAACTTGCATTTCAATGTGAGCCCACCGCTCGGCATGCAGGCCGGTCCATTTCTCGCGCTCACCGAGACGATCAATCGCGCGGTGCACGATCTCGTTGCGCAATTCGGCGGCAGCATCAGCGCCGAACACGGCATCGGCAAGCTGAAGCGGGACGAACTGAAGCGCTACAAAAGCCCGGTCGCGCTCGACCTGATGCGGACCATCAAGCAGGCGATCGATCCGAACGGGATCATGAACAAGGGCAAGGTGGTGTGACTGCGTAGGGACGGGATTCGGGATTCGCATGAATCCACCGTCACTTCCAAGGCGATTGCACGTCAGGTGCCGATCACGCCACCACCTTTCTTCTTTATCGCAATCACCGAGGGTCTTGGCTGCTTCCCCGGGCCATCCGGCCAGTGACTCTTCGGCGATTCCACGCTGCCACCTTCTCCGGGGTGCTGGATGCTGATGAACAGCGTCTCGCCGTCCGGGCTGAACTGACAACCGCACACTTCGGCGCCGACCGGCGCACTCAGAAACTGCTGTAATTTGCCGCGATCCGGCCCGCTCGTGGGACAGACCCAGCAACCGTTATTGTTGTTATGCGGCTGCGCGCCGTCGGAAACGATCCATAGATTGCCTGCAGCATCGAATCCGATATTGTCGGGTGAGCCGATCGGACTCAACTCCGACACGCGGGCATAGCCGCCATAGTAAACGGTCGCACTGTCTATTTTCCCCGGCTGAATATCGCTCAGATCCGTGACCAGCCGGCCGCCGGCCGGATCGCCCGCGAGCAGAAACACTTCCCAGGAAAAACTTAAGGCCGTGTGATCGTCGTCGGTCTCGCGCACCTCGATAATGTGGCCCCACGGATTTGCACCACGTGGATTCGCCGCGTCCGGCCCGGTGTCCAGCACACGGCCCGCGTAATTCGACTTCGCAGGCTCAGCGGTCCGATTTTCATTCCGAGTGCAGGCAATGTAGATGCGACCGGTCACCGGGTTGGCTTCGACATCTTCGGGCCGATCCATCGGCGTAGCGCCCAGCAAGTGGGCAGCGGCACGCGCCTTGATCAACACTTCAGCCTGATCGTTGAAGCCGGCAGTGGCATTGAGCAGTCCGCGCTCGTCGTATACCAGCGGTAACCATTCGCCCTTGCCGTTCGCATCGAAGCGCGCAGCATAGAGCGTGCCGCTGTCGAGCAGATCTCGATTCGCCGCGCGATGCTTCGCGTCGTAGACCGCGCTCGAGACGAACTTGTAGATGAATTCGAACTTGTCGTCATCACCCATGTAGACGGCGAGCCGACCGTTCTTCGCGATCACCGGACTCGCACCTTCATGCGCGAAACGTCCGAGGGCCGTGCGTTTGATCGGCGCACGCTGCGGATCGGTGGGATCGATCTCGACGATCCAGCCGAACCGGAACGGTTCGTTCGGCTCCTGCGACAGATCGAATCGCGGATCGACCGTTTCCCATGCATACAGCGAGGTCCGGCGACCCATGCGGAACCGGCTGTGCGCATCGATGACTCGTGCACTGTCCTGCTGCCGACGCAGCCGCTCCAGATTGCCGAAGTAATCCTGGATGTTTTCCTCGGCCGTCAGATAGGTACCCCAGGGAGTCTCCCCGCCGGCGCAATTGGCCAGCGTACCCAACACCCGCGTGCCGGTGGGATCGGCTCGCGTCTTCATGAGTGCCGCGCCACGAGCCGGCCCACCCACGTCGATCGGCGTGTCGGCGGTGATGCGGCGATTCAAGCGCGAATTCTTCACCGTTTTCCATGTGCCCTGCTCGCGGACGATTTCAATGACCGATACGCCCTGCGCAGCTTTCGCAAAAGCAACGCTCTGCGGATGCATCGCCACGAATTCGAGCACGGTGCTGCCGGCGCTCGCATGCACCAATTCGTGGGTGACGTATTCGTTGTTCACGCACAGGATGCCGCGATGGCCGTTGCGGTCGAGCGGAAAGAAATGAATGGCATCGCAGTTGAATCCGAACTGGCGCGCCTGGTTTGCGGCCGCGTCCTTGCCGATCAGTACGCCGCTGGCGAGCTTGCTGGTATCGAGATCCGGCGTGGCTGCGAACATGCTGTCGCCCCAGCGCGCGACGATATCGTAGTCGTAGTTGTCGGGCAGGACGACGGCATCGGCGGCACTCGCCGCGATCGGACGGAAGCCAAGCGTTGCGACGGGCTTTGCGCTTGCGTTGGATGGCGAGAGCAGCAACGATGAGTTCAGGGCGAGCGGGGTCATGGCCACACCGGCTTCGAGCAACCGTCGACGCGTCAGGCGTTGTTGCAGGAGCGTGGCGAATGCAGGAGGAATCGTGCCCGAGTTTTTCTTCATGGCGCGTCAGTGTGCGGCGTCCGGGTTACAGATCGACGACGTTACCCGCCTTTCTGCGCACTGACCAGCAACCATTCGACCGTGCCGGGCACGGCGGTCCGCGGGGGCAGGTAACGAAACGACGCCACCCATGCTGTGAGCGCATCGCGCAGGCACTCAGGCACTGCAGGTACTCGAATGGCCGAGGTGCTGCCATCGGGTTGGACCACGAAATCCACGACCACGCTCCCGCGGGGCCGGCAATCGGTCGCAATTTGCATCGGTGCGGCGGAAGCAAGTTGCAGGATAGGTGCGGGAGTCGAAGGGCGGATCACTCGCGGCGACTGGCAGCCGCCGAGCACGCCGAGCACTGCGCTGAGAAACAGCGAGGCGAACCATGGCAGTCGCGGGCTCATGCGTCGATCATAACCGGTGGATAGGAAATTCAAACCGCCTGTTCCCTCCGAGTGGATTCGTACT
>JAIBJL010000089.1 GCA_020029545.1 Gammaproteobacteria bacterium | reverse complement strand
GCCGCGTACGGCGGCGGATTCATCGACGGCAGAATGGTCAGGTTCACACCGAATGGCTTGCTCGTCATCGTGCGGCAGCGCTCGATCTCACGTCGCAGATCATCCGGTGTGGGCTGCGTCAGCGCCGTCAGGATGCCGAGGCCACCCGCGTTAGACACAGCCGCCGCCAGTTCCGCGCGTCCCACCCACATCATGCCGCCCTGCACGATGGGATAGTCGATGCCTACCAGTTCGGTGAAGCGGGTCTTCAGATGCAGAGCAGCTTGCGCTTGAGGCTTGGACAGTGTCGCGGCGTTCATCGCGGCTGCATCCGGATGGCGCCGTCGAGACGAATGGTTTCGCCATTGATCATAGGATTGGTCACGATGCTGTGTACCAGGTGAGCGTATTCGTCGGGCCTGCCGAGCCGGCTCGGGAACGGTATCTGCTTACCCAGCGACTCCTGCACATTGGCCGGCATGGCTGCCACCATGGGCGTGAGGAAAATGCCTGGTGCAATGGTCACCACGCGAATGCCATACGAGGCCAGATCGCGTGCGATCGGCAATGTCATTCCAACGACGCCACCCTTCGACGCCGAATAGGCAGCCTGTCCGATCTGACCTTCGAACGCGGCAACACTGGCCGTGTTGATGATGACGCCCCGCTCTTCGCCAATGGCATCGGCCTGAGCGAGACGCGCCGCAAACTGCGCAATCACACTGAATGTACCGATCAGATTGACCTCGATGGTCTTGCGAAACTGATCCAGCGAATGCGGCACGAACTCCTTGCCGACCGTCTTGGCGCCGGGGGCAATGCCGGCACAATTAACCAGGATCCGGGCCACGCCATGCTGGCTCTCGGCATTCGCAACCGCTTCGGCAACGCTCGCCTGATCGGTCACATTCACGTTCACGAAATGACCGCCGATCTTCGCAGCCTGCGCACGCCCGGCTGCTTCGTTCAAGTCGAAGATCGTGACCTTGGCACCTTCGCTCGCCAGTTTTTCCGCACTCGCGGCCCCGAGCCCGGAGCCGCCGCCTGTCACGATCGCCGCTACATCTTTTGGATTCATTGCTATTGCTCTCGCTCGATTCCGCCTGCGTTAGACGAGTTCCACTGCCGTCACAATCGCGAAAGCTTGGTTGACTTCGAATCGGATCGGCGACCGCGAATGGAATGACAAGCGGGGCGATCTTACCCGAGCTGATGAAGTGTTTGCTGCCCTCGGTGCTCTTCCTCACCTTGGTACCGCGTCTAGGCAAGCCGGCGCTTACGCTGACTCGCGCTGACTTAGAAGTGTTTGCCCGCGGCTCGACTCAAACCGAGTGCCTTGGCAAGGGCCTGGGGCGTGGGGCCTGGGTAGGAGACTCGAATGTGCCAGCGTGTACCCCGATCCGTTTCCTACCCAGGCCCCGCGCCCCGGGCCCTATCGGTAGCGGCAATTGTGGCGCTCGCTGCTAGTTAAGCACCATTCAATCAAGCGCTAAGCCACGTTACCCTGCACATAGCTACGGAAGGCGGCAGTGAGCTATGACACGACGGATACGCGCGTGGCAATCGCGCATTGTTCTGGCAGCATGAATCCTACCCGTGCGATCATGAACCCTGTTCTGATCCAGGCGCAGCGCTAGCCAACCTGATCAGCGCCTGACGGGAGAGCGCCCATGCGATTCGACACAGTGGCGACTGGCGGTTGCCGTTCTTACCTTATCGGCTGCGAAGCAACCTGCGCCGCAGCGCTGATTGACCCGGAGCTGAGCCAAGTCGATCGCTACATGGCGCTGGCTGCTCGCAATGGACTGCGCATCAGGTATCTCGTCGATACCCACACCCATGCGGATCATTTCTCCGCCACGCAGCAGCTTGCGCGGCAACTCAACGTGCCGGTGGTGATGCATGGATCGAGCCCTGCCCCATTCGTCGATTTGCGGCTGCAGAGCGGCGAGCTGCTGGTGGTCGGGAATCTTCGATTGCAGGCAATGCATACGCCCGGGCATACGCGCGATTCCATGTGCCTGACCGTGGAGGATTGCGTCTTCACCGGCGACACGTTGCTCATCGGCGGAACGGGACGCACCGATTTGCCGAGTGGTGATGCTGGCGCGCTCTACGAGAGCCTGTTCGATGGCGTGCTCAGGCTGGATCCGTCGACCAAAGTCTTTCCGGCGCACGAATACAAAGGCCGGACTCATACCACCATCGGTCAGGAACTGGCCGAAAACCCGCGACTGCAGCAGCGCGAGCGCGGTGCATTTATCGAGATGATGCAGAACCTCAATCTGACGATGCCCACACACCTCACGGAGGCTCTGCGCACGAACATGACCGGCGGCAAGACCGTGGCGCAGATGCTGGCCGAAGCTGCGGCGATCGTGCCGTTCATGTCGCTCGCCGAATTGAAAGCATGCATCGAGCGCGAAAAGTGCGACTTCATCGTGCTCGACGTGCGCGAGCGCGATGCCTTCGAGGAAGGCCACATTCACGGCGCACGGCACCTGCCACGCGGGCAACTGGAACTACGCGTCAACCAGGAGCTGACCGATCCTACCCAGAGAATTCTGGTGTACTGCGAGTTCGGCAGGGTTTCGACGCTGGCCACCGCAACGCTGCGGCAGATGGGATTCAGAGGGGCTGTAGCATTGGATGGTGGAATGAAGGCATGGCGCGAGGCAGGCTATCCGATGGTGGCCGGGAAAGGCGTCTGAACGACCAGATCTGGGGCCTTCCTGCGCATCGTCACTTCGATAAGCGTATTCGGACGCGTGCCGTGCAGCCTGAAGAGCCGCCGAACGACCCATCTCCGTCGCCAGCATCACCGTCTCGCGCCCGGCACGTACCGACAACGGCGCGCCATCGAGAATTTCCGCCGCCAGTTCCAACGCGGTAGCCATCAGCTTGTCTGGCTCGGCCAGCCGGTTGACCAGGCCGATCTCATAGGCGCGCTGCGCAGTAATCGGTTTTCCAGTGAGAATGATCTCCATCATGATGCGTTGTGGAATCATGTGAATCAGCGGTGCCGCCCACGGCGAACTGCGGCCCACTTTGACTTCGGTAATGGCAAATTTCGCGCTCGTGCTCGCGACACACAGGTCGCAGGCTTGCGCGATCATCCAGCCGCCCGCGAAGGCCACGCCATTGACCGCAGCGATGGTCGGTTTGCTCAGTTCGATGCTGTCGCCCGGCACGGGAAACATATCGCGCGGCGGGACAGTCAGTTGCCGCTCCACCATCTCCTTCAAATCGCCGCCCGCGCAGAAGGCTTTTTCTCCCGTGCCGGTGAGGATGGCGACACGCAACGCCGGATCGCGTTCGAAGCGCTCCCACGCGGCGAACAGGCCTGCGCGAATCTCCTTGCCTAGCGCGTTGTGGGCATCGGGACGATTCAAGGTAATGATCGCGATACCATCATCGCGCGCATCGAACAGTACGGCATCGTTCATCAGTCACCTCTGTGCTGGATGGCATGGGCCGCCTTGTCCAGCGCCTCGCGAATTGGAAAAAAGAATGATGGGCAGTCCACTGCGTCGTGCGCCTGTCGAGACCGCGGCACCTGTTCCAATATTAACCCAAGATACTGATGTTCATGCCTTCAGGTCGATTGATCGAATTTCAGGCCGACGTAATTCTCCGCCAGACTCTGTGAGGCGGCAGGCGACTCGGTAAGATAGTTCAGTTCCGCAAGCTGGAGCTTGTGCGCAAAAGGATCGTCGCCAAATTGATGCATCAGCATCGTGAACCAGCCGGAGAACCGCATGGCTTTCCACACTCTGGCCAGCCCACGAGAGGAGTATTCATCCAGCGCGGTATCGCTGCCCAAACGATAGTGCTCGACCAACGCCTGATACAGCACTCGAACATCGGCAGCAGCGAGATTGAGGCCCTTGGCTCCCGTCGGCGGCACGATATGGGCCGCATCACCCACCAGGAACAGTCGTCCAAAGCGCATGGGTTCCGCCACGAAGCTACGCAATGGTGCGATGGCTTTCTCGATGGCGGGTCCGGTGATCAGCCGCGCTGCATGCGCGGATGGAAGACGCGACCGCAGTTCATCCCAGAACCGTTCATCGGGCCAACTGGCGATAGTGTCGTTCACCGGACATTGAATGTAATAGCGACTGCGCGTGCGCGATCGCATGCTGCACAGAGCGAATCCTCGTACATGATTCGCGTAGATCAGCTCGTCGCTGAGCGGCTCGACGTCGGCAAGGATACCCAGCCAGCAGAAGGGATATGCGCGCTCATAGATTCGGATCGCGTCCGACGGAATCGATCGACGACAGACGCCATGAAACCCGTCGCAACCGGCGATGAAGTCGCATGCAATCTCCTGACGCACGCCATCCATCGTGAAAGAAACGCGGGGATGCGCCGACTCGTAGCCTTCGATGACCACCTGCTCGACGCCATAACGGACATCGCCGCCGTTATCGACAAACCCGTGGTCCAGATCCCGCTGGATTTCAGTCTGTCCGTACACTGTGACTTGCGATCCCGTGAGCCCGTGCAGATCGATGCGATGCGCACGTCCCTCGAAAGCGACCTCGAAGCCGTTGTGGACCAGTCCTTCACGCGCCATGCGCTCGCCGACACCCGCCTCCCGCAGCAGATCGACGGTGCCCTGTTCGAGCAACCCGGCGCGGATGCGCGCTTCGACATAGTGTCGTGTGCGCTGTTCCAACACGACGGAGTCAATGCCGTGGCGACGTAAAAGCTGCGCGAGCAACAGTCCGGAAGGCCCTGCACCGACGATGACAACCCGGGTCTGCTGCATATCTCCTCGACGGGCACTTCATGTAGCGAAGCTGCACCTCTTGACTTATCCGTCGACGAGAACGGTCAAGATCGGATCAGTCGCCAAATTCGCGCTCAGATTAGCCGTTTCGCTACTTGCCTCGGAATGGACGCGGCCCAGGAAAGCTTGTACTTTTCGAACATGAGCGCGATCGCATCGAACCGCCGGTCTGCCAAGGCCTCTGCGGAGATTCCCGCATTTTTTCTGTATGGCGAACCTCTGCGCAACGCGGACGAACGAACCGTACACATAGAAACCATCGCGAGCCGCAGCCGGCTGCATCAGTGGAACATCAAGCCCCATCGCCATCACGAGATGCATCAGCTACTGCTGTTGCAAGGCGGTGGCGTCGCAGCAGCCATCGATGCCACGCGTGTCGCCTTGCGAGCACCGGCAGCGCTGATCGTGCCGCCCGGCAGTGTCCACTCCTTCCAGTTCAAGCAGGGCACGCCTGGCTTCGTCATTTCTTTTGGCGCCGATCTCGCCAGGGAACTGGCTGCCTCGACGCCCGCCCTCTTGGATTTTCTGCAACGGCCTGCGCTGTGCTCACTGGAGCGAGGTGCCCTCAAGGCAACGGACCTGGAAGCGCTGGCTCACATGCTGTTGCGGGAATTCTCGCGCTCTGCGCCGGGTCGCGACGTGGCGCTGCAAGGCCTGCTGGCCGCGCTGCTTGCCAATCTGCTGCGGCTGACGAACCACGCGACCGCGGGGCAGGAACCCATTGCCAGCGCTGCGAGGGAAATCGTCGCGCGCTATCGTCAGCTGCTGGAAGCCAGCTATCGCCAGCACCTGGAAATCTCGTCGTACGCGCGCGCACTCGGCATTTCCGAAGCGCAGCTGCGCAGAGCCTGTCGCGCCGTCGCCGGGCAGTCGCCCGTGGCAATCTTTCACCAACGCCTGCTGGTCGAAGCCGAACGCCAGTTGCGCTACACGTCGATGACCATCAACCAGATCGCGTACTTTCTGGGCTTTGACGATCCGGCCTACTTCAGCCGGTTTTTTACGCAACGCATGCGGGTCGCGCCGAAGGCATTTAGGAGTGCGCGGCGCGGCGACTGAAGAAAGCGCGCCGATCAGGCCCCACGAGGGTCGAACTTGCTTGGCGTCAAGGGGCTTTCTTTGGCCGAATTGCCGATCTGCCGATCTGCCGCGCTGCCGACATTGCACTGGCCCTCAGCCGTTCCAGCAGATTGGACTGGGCCTCCGTGGGACGCCAGTCACGACGCGTCGTCAGTCCAATGGAGCGCACCATCGGGCCGAGCGGATGCGGCAGCGTCAGGAGTTCGCCGTTCGCCAGTTCATGATGAACCTATGGCAGGGCGTCCGCTGCCGGGCTACATCGATGAAGTGTTTCGATGCTCGCTCCCAGGACTTGTCACCCCAAAGTTCAACACGACTTCTTCCGCGTGCTGTTTGGGATAGAGCCACGAATAAGACAACTGTGATCACCATATATGAAGGTCGTCAGTTGCATAGAGTGCCGGCCTAGAGGTCAACAACGGAAACGGTGGTACGCGCCGTTTCCGCCTGCAGTGGTGATCTCCATGCGGGCATAGAGAAACACATGTAAACGAGCTTATTCTGGCCGCAATCGGCCCATTGCGGTCGGTCACGAACGGCAGCTCGCAGGTAGGTCACAATCGCATATAGTTAGAAAACTGAAGCATGCAGACGGATCACCCTTGCATCTTCCCCTTCATCCCCCCTTAAAGCACGCGCATGTTTTTCACCCTCCCCGGCTTCGACCTGGCTGCCTTTATCACCACCACGCTATCCGAAGACCTCGGCATTTGCCTTCCCGGGGGCGGGCGCGACGTCACCTCAGAGAGCGTCATCCCGGCGGACGCGCGCTTTGCCGGGGTGATGGACAGCCGCGAGGCGATCACCGTCGCAGGGCTACCTTTGGCCGCCGCGTTCTTTCGCCATCTCGACCCGGCGTGTGAGATCGAAATGCTTGTGCAGGATGGCCAGAGCGTCACTCCCGGGACCGTGCTGATGCGGATCGCCGGCAACGCCCGCGCCCTGCTCACCGCCGAGCGCAGCGCTCTCAATACCGTCCAGCACCTCTCGGGCATCGCGACGATGACGCGCGCCTATGTCGAGGCGATGCACGGCCACGCCACGCTGCTCGACACCCGCAAGACCATTCCCGGCCTGCGCGCGCTGGAGAAATACGCGACGCGGATGGGCGGCGCGACCAATTACCGCATGGGCCTGTGGGATGCGGTGATGATCAAGGACAACCATGTCGCAGTGGCGGGCGGCGTCGGGCCGGCGGTGGCGCGGGCCAAGGCGGCGGGCGTCGAGCGGATTATCTGCGAGGTCGATCGGATCGACCAGATCGAGCCGGCGATCGTGGCCGGCGCCACGCATATCCTGCTCGACAATATGGCGCCGACGATGCTGGCCGAGGCAGTGGCGCTGGTGGCGGGCCGTGCGGCAACCGAGGCCAGCGGCGGCGTGCGGCTCGATACCATCGGCGCGGTCGCTGCGAGCGGAGTGGATTACGTCTCAGTCGGGCGGCTGATGCAAAGCGCGCCTGCGGCGGATATCGGGCTGGATTTTGAGCTGGTGTGATGGAATTTATGCGAGGGCGCGTTTTTGATGGAAGACGCATTTCGTGAAGCGAAATGCTTTGGCCCCTCGCGCTCCCTTTACGTCAAACAACCCGACTACATCAATCGGGCTTCCGGTGGGAAGTGCGTAGGCATAGAGCGTGTGTTGTTGGGCCATAACCGTAATACTAGACGCTCCTGTCGAACGGCCGCTTTCCGGCAGCGAGTTCGGTGGCGCCAATTTCCGCTTCGGGCACAAAGAAGCCATCCGCAGCACTTTCTAGTGCGTTTTCTTCGAGTCGATCTTCGGGCCGAGGGGACGGCTTGGCGGATTGACCTTCAGCGACTGGCAGTCCACACGCGTGGTGCCTCTTAATGGAAGACTCGTTATCGCGCACGCGGCGTGCGAAGCGAAACGGAAAATGAAGTCGGAACGCGAGCCAAGCGTGCGGGGAAGTCGGGCCGATACTTCAATGTCTTGAACTGGCTTTCCGAGTTTTTTACGCAACGCATGCTGGTCGCGCCGAAAACATTCCGGAGTGCGCGGCGCGGCGACTGAAGAAAGCGCGCCGATTAGGTCCCACGAGGGTCGAACTTGCTTGGCGTCAAGGGGCTTCTTTGGCTGAATTGCCGATCTGCCGCGCTGCCGACATTGCACTGGCCCTCAGCCGTTCCAGCAGATTGGACTGAGCCTCCGTGGGACGCCAGTCGCGACGTGTCGTCAATCCAATGGAGCGCACCATCGGGCCGAGCGGATGCGGCAACGTCAGGAGTTCGCCGTTCGCGAGTTCATGATGAACCTGGTGCGCGGAAAGCAGCATGACTCGGTCGCTCGCCAGCAACAGGGTCCGCGCCGCCACGAGTGAATTGCATTCGATCGCACCGGACGGAGCCGGCATGCCGGCCGATCGAAACAATGCCTCGTATTGACGTCGCAATGGAGAGCCCTCGCGCGGTGCGATCCAGGCAAACGCCGCCAGGTCACGAACGTCCACCCGTTGACGCCGCGCAAGCGGATGACCGGCACGCACGATGATCGCCAACGGATCGTCGAACAGCACCTCCTGCACGATGTCTCGGTACGGCACGGGATCGCGCAGTGCACCGACGAGCACATCCGCACTGCCCTTCCGCAAGGCGTCGAGCATGCTTTCATAGGGTCCATCGAGAATGCCTATCGTGTGCTGCGGATAGGCGGCGGCGAACGCCGTCACGGCAGTCGGCACCAGCAGGCTGCGAGCGAGCGGCATCGCGCCGATCACCGTGCGCCCGCAATCTCCTCCGGCAATTGCCGACACATCAGCACGAGCCTGTTCGATTTCGACGAATGCCAGTCGCAGTCTGCGGGCCAGTTCCTCAGCTTCGCGCGTGGGCTCGATGCCGAAACTGGTTTTCTCGAACAACTGCGTTGCTATCGCTCGCTCCAGATCGCGTGCAGCGCGATGCAGGCTGGCGCGGGATAACCGGAGTGCTCGGGCTGCCGCACTGAATCCGCGATGCTCGACCACCGCCACCAGGGCCTGCAATTGAGTGGCACTGGTCGTGGACAGGCTTTGCAATCTGTTCCCCACCTTCGGCCGACGCGCTTCGGCAATTGCCTCAGCGATCTGCGCCAATGCCCGGTCGATGCGCGCCAAGCACTCCCTGCCCGACGCCGTCGGCGTCATCCCGACGCTCGTCCGATCGAACAGGCGCGCGGCGAACAGCTTTTCGAGCGCCTTGACTGCCTGCGTAACGGCCGGCTGCGACACATGCATGACGCGCGCTGCCGCGCTGATACTGCCGTGCCGGGCGATCTCGCTGGCAATTTGCAGATGCCGCAGGTTGGGTATGGCGTTTGGCATGGGTGTCATGGTACGTCAGCAATTTCTTATACCCAGAGGCAAAATGCAATTGGCGCTGCCACAGGCCGGAGCGGACAATGGCATTACCTTAAGTTGTCACCGGGGCGCGATCATGCCAGTCGTCTATCGCGGAATCCGTCGGCCTGACGCATCGGTCACCGATGGTTACTCGGCCTATGGCGTTGCGACAGTTCATGAAGCGCAGGGCCGCTCGGGCCTGCTGGCGCCTTACATGCGCCCGATCTATGCCGGGGCGCGTATTTCCGGCACGGCCGTGACAGTCAGTCTCGCGCCTTGCGACAATTGGATGATCCATGTCGCGGTGGAGCAGTGTCAGCCGGGAGACATTCTCGTCGTGGCACCCACCTCCTTCTCGGACGCCGGTTACTTCGGCGACCTGCTCGCCTGCTCGCTGATGGCGCGTGGCGTGCGGGGACTGATCATAGACGCCGGCGTACGCGATGTTCGCGATCTGACGGCGATGGGGTTTCCGGTCTGGTCCAAGAACATTTATGCCCAGGGCACCGTCAAGGAAACCTTGGGCAGCGTGAATGTGCCCGTCGTCTGCGCCGGGGCATTGATTCATCCCGGCGATGTCATCGTCGCCGACGACGATGGTGTCTGCGTGGTACCCCGACGCGAGGCTGCAGCGCTCCTCGACAAATGCGCCGCACGCGAGGCAAAAGAAGCCGGCGTGCGTGAACGCCTCAAGGCGGGTGAGCTGGGCCTGGACATCTATGGCATGCGCGACAAGCTCGCCCAGCGCGGCTTGGTCTATCTCGATCAGCCGCAGGACGACTGACATGCTGCGGGCGATTCCCTGCACGTTGATGCGCGGCGGCACCTCCAAAGGCCTGTACTTCAACGTTCGCGATCTACCCAGCGATCCCAAGATCCGTGACCGCGTGCTGCTGGCGGCGATGGGATCGCCCGATGTGCGGCAGATCGATGGTGTCGGCGGCGCCCATCCGCTGACCAGCAAAGTAGCGATCATCGGCCCCTCCAATCGCGACGATGCCGATGTCGATTACCTGTTCCTGCAAGTCGTCGTCGACAAGGCCGAGGTCAGCGATACGCAGAACTGCGGCAATATTCTCGCGGGCGTTGGCCCCTGGGCCATCGAGAACGGCTTGGTCCACGCGACCGCTGCCATGACGCCGGTACGCATTCATATGGTCAACACCGGTAGCGTCGCGGTCGCTCATGTCCCCACACCTGGCGGCAGCGTCGAATACGAGGGGGATGCACGTATCGATGGCGTTCCCGGCACCGCCGCCGCCATCTCCATCGAGTTTCTCGACGTCGCGGGATCGAGCTGCGGTGCGTTGTTTCCTACCGGCTCGGTAATCGATCAGGTCGACGGTATCGACGTGACCTGCATCGACAACGGGATGCCGGTCGTTATCCTGCGCGCCGCCGATTTCGGCAAGCACGGCGATGAAAGTCCGGAGGCGCTGGAAGCCGACAACGAGCTCAAGCGTCGCGTGGAGAGTATCCGGCTGCAGCTCGGCCCCCGCATGAATCTGGGCGATGTCACAAAGAAGACCGTACCGAAGATGTCGCTCGTCTCGCGCGCCAAGCACGGCGGCGTCCTCGATACCCGAACCTTCATTCCGCATCGCGTGCATGAAGCCATCGGCGTCTTGGGAGCGGTCAGCGTCGCCACGGCCTGTGTCACACCGGGATCTGTCGCGGCGCAGGTCGCGCAACTGTCGGGCGATTCGAGTAATCGACAACTCGACATCGAGCATCCGACCGGCTTTTTTACCGTCGCCATGGACGTCGCGATCGCGGGCAACCATGTCGAGGTGAAACGCTCGGCATTGCTGCGGACCGCACGCAAACTGATGAGTGGGGACGTCTTCGTTCCGGCAGCCGCCTGGAGCGACGCATGAACACAGACCCCCGCATCTGCCTGATCGGCTTCGGCGAAGTCGGACAACTATTGGCCGCCGATCTGCGCGCGCGCGGCCATCGCCACCTCACTGCCTGGGATACCTTGTTTGCGGATGAACGCAGCGGCCCGAGCCGAGCAGCCGCTAGCGGTCTCGCAGTTGCCGGCAAGGACGTTCGCGATGCCGTGATGCGGGCCGACGTCATTCTCTGCGCCGTCACCGCAGCACAATGCATTCATGCCGCACGCAGTGCCGCGCCTCACCTCTCGCCAGGGGCCTATTTCGTCGATCTCAATTCGGTCGCTCCCAATACGAAGCGGCAAGCTGCCGCGACGATCGCCGCAGCGGGTGCAAACTATGTCGAAGCCGCGGTGATGGCGCCGATCGGACCGCAACGAATCGCTACGCCGATGCTGCTGGGTGGCATGCATGCAGCGACCTTTGAGCCGCTCGCACAGTCGCTGGGATTCACCGGCACGCAGACTTTCTCCGCCGACCTTGGCAAGGCGTCCGCCGCCAAGATGTGCCGCAGCGTCATGATCAAGGGCATGGAAGCACTGCTGACCGAATCCCTGCTCGCCGCGCGTCGTTACGGCGTCGAAGCAACGGTGCTGGACTCGCTCGGCAATCTGCTGCCAGGGCCGGACTGGCATCGGCTTAGCGGCTATATGATTTCTCGCTCGTTGCAGCACGGCCGTCGCCGCGCCGAGGAGATGCGCGAGGTCGCCGTCACCGTGAACGATGCAGGCATCGAGCCGCTCATGAGTCAGGCCATTGCGAGCCGCCAGGATTGGGCCGCCTCGCGTGTCGATGCGCAGTCCCTGGCGCTCATCCCCATGCTCGATTCGATCCTCGCCGCCATTGCAGACCCGCGGAGCCAATGAATGTTGATCATCGATTGCCACGGACACTACACCACTGCGCCCGCCGCTCATCAGAAGTTTCGCGACCAGCAGCTGGCGCGAATCGACAATCCGGCGCTGCCACCGCCCACGCCCGCGCAGATCAGCGACGATGAAATCCGCGAGACCATCGAAGCCAATCAGTTGAAACTGCAGAAGCAGCGTGGCGCCGATATCACGGTCTTTTCGCCGCGGGCCTCCGCGATGGCGCATCACATCGGCGATGAAGCCGTATCGCAGTCGTGGACCCGCGCCTGCAACGACCTGATCTACCGCGTCGTCGAGCTGTACCCCGACAACTTCGTCGGCGTCTGCCAGTTACCGCAATCGCCCGGTGTGCCCATCGCCAATTCGATTGCCGAACTGGAACGCAGCGTGAATGAGCTGGGGTTCATCGGCTGCAATCTGAATCCCGACCCCTCGGGCGGACATTGGACTGCGCTGCCGCTGACCGACCGGCACTGGTATCCGTTCTACGAAAAAATGGTGGAACTCGACGTGCCGGCGATGATCCACGTCTCCGCCTCCTGCAATCCCAACTTTCATGCCACGGGTGCGCACTACATCAATGCGGATACGACGGCCTTCATGCAGTTCATCGAAGGCAATCTGTTCAAGGATTTTCCCACGCTGCGCTTCATCATTCCTCATGGCGGTGGCGCCGTGCCCTATCACTGGGGACGTTATCGCGGACTCGCCGATATGCAGAAGCGACCGCCGCTGCGCGAGCACGTCATGAAGAACGTGTTCTTCGACACCTGTGTCTACCATCAGCCGGGCATCGACCTGCTGGCGAAGGTGATCGACATCGACAACATCGTCTTCGGCTCGGAAATGGTGGGCGCGGTACGCGGCATCGATCCCGAGACCGGCCACTACTTCGACGATACCAAGCGCTACATCGATGCCTTGCCGTTGTCGGATCACGACAAGCGACGCATCTTCGAGCTCAATGCCCGACGGATCTTTCCACGACTGGATGCCAGACTGAAGCGCAAAGGACTATGAGCACCATCCGCGCCACTGCCGCATCGACATCCGGTCCATTCCAGATGGACCAGGACTGGTTGCCGTTTCATCCCAATCCGTCGAAGCCGCTTTTCGTCCCGCCTCCGGGTGCGGTGGACGCTCACTGCCATGTGTTCGGACCCGGTGACGTGTTTCCCTATGCACCGGAAAGAAAGTACACGCCCTGCGATGCACCGAAGGAAAAGCTTTGGGCGCTGCGGGACTTTCTCGGCTTCGAACGCAACGTCATCGTGCAGGCAACCTGTCACGGTGCGGACAATCGCGCTGTCGTGGATGCCCTGCGCCATTCCAACGGCCGCGCACGCGGCGTCGCGACGGTCAAACCGGATATCACAGACGCGCAACTGCAAGAACTGGATGAAGCCGGTATTCGAGGCGTGCGCTTCAATTTCGTGAAGCGACTCGTCGATGTCACACCACGCGAGGTGCTGCTTTCCATCGCCGAACGCATCTATCCACTCGGCTGGCACATCGTGATCTACTTCGAGGCCACGGACCTGCCCGAGCTGTTCGATTTTTTCAGTTCGCTGCCGACGCCACTGGTCATCGACCACATGGGGCGACCCGATGTCACGAAACCGGTGGACGGACCGGAGTTCGAGCTTTTTTTGAAGCTCCTGCGCGACCGGCCGAACATCTGGTCCAAAGTCAGTTGTCCCGATCGTCTCTCGAAATCCGGACCGCCTCGCTACGAAGATGTGATTCCGTTCGCGCGACGCGTGGTCGAGAGCTTTCCCGATCGCGTGCTGTGGGGCACGGATTGGCCGCATCCCAACATGAAGAACCACATGCCGGATGACGGCAAGCTCGTCGACTTCATTCCGCAGATAGCCACGACGCCCGCGCTGCAGCGCAAGCTGCTGGTCGACAATCCGCTGCGGCTGTACTGGCATCGCTAATCTGGCCTCGCTAATCAAGGTTACCGTCATGGCACTCGAAAAACCCTACGCCGACATTCCCGGCACGACCATTTTCGACGCCAGCCAGTCCCGCAAAGGCTATCACCTGAACATGTTCTGCATGTCGCTGATGAAGGCACCCAATCGCGAGCGCTTCAAGGCGAATGAACGGGCTTATCTCGACGAGTGGCCAATGAGCGAAGCACAGAAACAGGCGGTACTGGCGCGCAACTACAACGACATGATCGAACTGGGTGGCAACATCTATTTTCTCGCTAAGATCTTTTCGACGGACGGCCAGAGTTTCCAGTACGCGGCGGCACTGATGACCGGCATGAGCCAGGAAGAATACGCACGCATGATGCTCGAAGGCGGACGTTCGCCCGAAGGTAACCGGCGCACCGGGGAAAAGCCGGAGGAAAAGATCGAGGAAAAGAAGTAATGGCACGAATTACTGCAGGCGTGACGACATCGCACATCCCGGCGGTGGGCGCGGCCATCGATCAGTACAAGACTCAAGCGCCCTACTGGGCGCCTGTGTTCAAGGGCTACGAGTTCTCGCGCGCATGGATGGCGGCGAACCCGCCGGATGTGGTGTTCCTGGTCTACAACGATCACGCCACGGCATTCAGCCTGGACCTCATCCCGACGTTCGCCATCGGCTGCGCCGACCACTTTGCCCCGGCCGACGAGGGCTGGGGACCGCGGCCCGTGCCGCCAGTGGAGGGCCATGCAGATCTCGCGTGGCACATCGCGCAAAGCGTCATCCAATCCGATTTCGATCTCACCATCGTCAACAGGATGGATGTGGATCACGGACTCACCGTGCCGCTGTCGCTCATGTTCGGACAACCATCGGCGTGGCCATGCCGCGTCATCCCCTTCGCCGTCAACGTGGTCCAGTACCCTCCTCCTTCCGGCAACCGCTGTTATCAGCTGGGCAAGGCCATTCGTCGCGCCGTCGAATCGTTCGACGAGGATCTGAACGTGCAGATCTGGGGCACCGGCGGCATGAGCCATCAGCTGCAAGGACCGCGTGCCGGCTTGATCAACGCTGCTTTCGATCAGCGGTTCATGGACCGATTGATCGAGGAGCCGGAGGCCCTGGCCCAGATGCCGCTGGTCGACTACATGCGCGAAGCGGGTTCCGAGGGCATCGAACTGGTAATGTGGCTCATCATGCGCGGCGCGCTGACTCCGCAGGTGAAGACGCTGCATCGCTTCTACCACGTGCCTGCCTCCAACACTGCCGTCGGCCATTTGATTCTGGAGAATGCAACATGAAGATCATCCTCGCCGGAGCCGGGGCCTTTGGCCAGAAGCACCTCGATGCAATCCGTCAGATCGGCGGCATCGAGGTGGTCTCGCTGGTGGGACGCGAACTCGATACGACGCGCGCGACCGCTGCAAAGTACGGCATAGCTCATGTCACCGATAGTCTTGCTGACGCTTTGGCGCAGCCAGGTGTACAGGCCGCCATTCTTTGCACGCCCACCCAGATGCACGCTGCGCAGGCAATCCAGTGCCTGCAGGCAGGCAAGCATGTGCAGGTGGAAATCCCGCTCGCCGACAGCCTGGCAGGTGCGCAGGACGTCGTACGACTGCAAAAGGAAACCGGGCTTGTCTGCATGGTCGGCCACACGCGCCGCTTCAACCCTTCGCATCAATGGGTCAACCAACGCCTGCGCAAGGGTGAACTGAAGATCCAGCAGATGGACGTCCAGACCTACTTTTTCCGGCGCACCAATACCAATGCGCTGGGACAGCCGCGATCGTGGACCGATCACCTGCTCTGGCACCACGCCGCGCATACGGTCGACTTGTTCCAGTATCAGACGGGCGAAGCGATTACCGCGGCACATGCCATCCAGGGTCCGAAGCATCCGCAATTGGGCATCGCAATGGACATGTCCATTCATCTCAAGAGCGCGTCCGGCTCCCTGTGTACGCTCTCGCTGTCGTTCAATAACGACGGGCCGCTCGGCACGTTCTTCCGCTACATCTGCGACAACGGCACGTATATCGCCCGCTATGACGATCTGGTGAACGGCAAGGAAGAAAGGATCGA
>JAIBJL010000616.1 GCA_020029545.1 Gammaproteobacteria bacterium | reverse complement strand
AACCGCCGACGCCCAGTGTACCAACCGCGCCGAGGCCAATCAACGACCAACCCCACCACGGCAATCCGCCACGCGTCGGTTGCTGTAGAGCCTGCATTTGGGCCTGCAACTGCACCTGCTGAGCTGACGGCATGGTGGCGATCTTCTCGTACTGCTGTGCCGCGGATTCAGCCTTCGCTGCAGCCCTCTGAGCCATCAAAGCCGCCACGTGGAGCGGACCGGCAGTGTTGGCTTCGCCGTCGGCCTTCTTCTTCGCTTGCGCTGCGAACGCGGCCGTACGCTTGGCCGCGCCCATAGCCTTCTGCGCAGCACTGGCCGCATCACCGTCGTCCCCGACACCGAGAGTGTCGAGGTTGTCGAGGTACTTCTTGAGCCGATGGCGGTCGAGACTGTTCATGACTACCGCTTCACCAGTTTCCAGATGAGCGCAGCGAGACCGAGGCTGCCGAAGGTGATAGCGAGCGGCTTCCAGATGGGGCTCGATCCCGCGGGCATGAACCCGGCCGAGGCCACGACGGACACGTCGGCGTCGACGCCCTGCTTCTTGAATTCCTCGGCGAGCTTCATCCGCATGGTATCAAGAACCTTGGTTTCCAGCGTGGCCGGCGCGAGCTTCTGCAGCGCCGAGCCGATGCCGCCGCCCTGCTTCTGTACCAGCTCGGGCACGTTCTTGACGCGGATGAGCACCGCGCGCCCAGTGCCAGCCGCTGCCGCTGCCTTGGCCTCGGGGCTGAGTGGGTTCCAATCACCTTCGATGCGATCGAGAGCTTCACGCATGTTGTTGACTTTGTTCATGAAACAGCCTCGCTTGACGAGAGGCGATATCGGTGCGATATTGGCCTGGTGATGATCCCCGTGCTGATCCGATTCCCGCCAGCAACGCTCAAGTGGTTGCGTACAGAGGCGCGACGACTTGGCGTTCCCGTGGCAGAAGTGCTCCGACGCATCATAGACGAACATCGCGAAAGGAAATGAACATGCGAATTCTGGTTGCTTTGTTCGCATTTGCTGTTGGCGGTACCTTTTACCTGACCGCCTGTTGTACTACGCCTGAGATCGCAATGGAACCTGACTTGGCGGAACTGTGTGATGGAGATCCTTACGAGATATACATCGACACAGATTTTGGACGCCACGTTCGATGCCGAGTCATCAGTTTGAACAACACCTGCCGCAAGAGTAAATACGTATCGCACTGCTGCGTTTGAATCTAGGAATAGCAACGTCATAGCTACGCCAATAGTGTCTCTGAAAACCACAACATCCTTAGCGAAAGCCGGACAAAGAACAGTTACAGCAGCCACTGCAGTAGTGAAGTATTTGGTACGCGTAATAGGTTTCGTCCGAACAATCGGATGGAATGACAGCATTCCAGACAACTGCGCAGTTTTTCTAATCCCAGTAGTGGGTTCCAGTGCAACCTGTAAAGAGACTCGACTCGCGCTCAAAGTGATCTGGCAACCTAGACCTATATCTACCTCGGCCTTGACCAAAAATCCTCGGGTACCAAATTGGATAATCCCATAAGGGATCACAACTGCATCCGAAGTCATAACGAGTCCCGCTGCGTTATTCAGTTGCTGAACCTGAGAAAAAGTAACAGTAACTGACGTTGTTTCCGCATCGTCACCGCCCCAGAGGGCAACCTGCGCATTTCGTTCCACTTCAGTAACACCATCGCCTGTGGCTACTCGATCCTGACCACCCATAGTTCCTTTTAGAATCGAAGGTGGATTGATGCGCGCGAATGGTGCCACCGTTTCCAGTCTAGCGTGCTCCTGCGAACGCAGCATCGCCTTACGAGTAAGATCGTCGGTGATACCTGACATACCGTCAGCTACGTCGAGCGCATCCTGCTCATAGAACGGCTGTCCGTCCTCACCGACGGCAATCTCTTCCCGATCCCCAGCGCGCTCCGACGGCAGAAGGTAATTCCCCTCCGCGTCGTACCTATCACCACCGCGGCGGGGACTCATAGGCAGAGCCCCATGTGCGCGTAATCGGACAAGAACGTCGACTGCTTCACCGTGCTCTCCTTGTCAGCCTTCGCCTTCGCCAGTCGTGCGGTGGACTCCGCGAGCAGTGGCGCCACCACGGCCTTGCCTACGCCCGACTGGGCGACCTTGTGCAGCTTCGCGACCTCGGCCTGCGCCTGCACGTCACCGGCGTCCGCGCGCTGCTCGATGTGCATGATGGCAGCGAGCGGCGGGTCGCTGGGTAGTTCACCCTCACCGCCGATGAGGATGATCGGCTGGTCAGTGTTGGAATCCGCCCTGCCGGTCAGAAACCCCGTCATGCCAACGACGTCGAGCCGACGCTGAGCCTTGAGCGCCTCACGAGCAGTATCACGCACGAGACGCTTGCCACAGGCCGCCTCGGCGAGGTCTGGCAAGAGCCCGAGGACCACAATCGGGTCCACGCCAGTGGAGACCGCCCAACCCATCACTTCGGCCGCGTCAACCTTCGGCTTCGCTGCCATCGTCGCGATGCGCTTGGAGCCATCCGCTGCCTGGAAGCTCAGCGAGCACACGACGTTCTTGCCGTCGCGCCAGCACTTGACCTTGCCGACCGCGAACGGCGGGACATCAACCGGCACCTGCGGTAGCGCGTCCTGTGCCTCCCGCGCGGTCGACGCCGACTGGATCTTCTTCACCGCTTCCACCGCGCCGAGAACGTCGTCCCACTTCCGCATCGCCTTGTGCTTGCGACCGAAACCGGGGTGTTCCTCGGTCTCGTGCTCGTTCAGGTGCTCCTGCAGCACGTCGCGCAGCTCATCCACGCGGCGAGCGATTTCGCGCACTGCGCTCTCGCAGACGAAGTTGTCGTGGGTGGCCTCGGTGTCGATGCGAACCACACGAGGATTGGCTTCGGCCGCCTGGAAATGTCTGATCGCTCTGCCGAGGACCGGGAAGTGCTCCTCCACGGTCGACTCGAACATGGACGGCTCGTTCTCGTCGTCACCCTGAACCCAGTCCACATCGACCTGACGAGCAGGTTCACCTAACTCGTAGGTGTCG
>JAIBJL010000391.1 GCA_020029545.1 Gammaproteobacteria bacterium | reverse complement strand
GCTTCGATCGATGGCGTCTCGGTCTGCCGGATGTTCAATCGTGCCATCGCCGGACCGCAATTGCCGAAACATCTCAGTTCCGATGTCGGTTTACCTTCAATCTGTCACTTTTGAACTTTCATTCTGTCATCTAGAATTGGCTGGAACCACGGCAACATCCTGTATTGGCGCGCTTTTCCACGCAGCAGGCCAGTGACCGCCCCCAATTGGTGCATGCGCTGCCCTCCCCCGTTTTGATACCTTCAATTGGCACAATGTTGCATTTGATACCTTCAATGTGTCACTATGTGCGCACCGACATAGATGGGATTCGCCATGGGGGAAATCCATGCGCTTCCGGGTGTCATTGCGGTTGTTGCGGACAGATTGATCTCAATCGTTCGCGTCGAAGACGACGGCAGCATTGTCGTTCGCGACTTGGCCAACGGTGGGCTGAGCACCACGTCCGCATCGGAATTGCGCGCGATGCCTTCCCTTTCTGATGTCATCGCCCCGACGTGGACCACGATTGCCAAAGCGACCGATGCACAATGGGAGCGGGCACATCGGCGCGAGGCACTCATCGCTGGCATCGTGGATTCCACCGACGTGGCCGATCAAGTCACTGTTGCAGCCAATCGACTGGGCGTTTCGCGTCGAACTGTGTTCCGATGGCTGGCGCTCTATCGTGAAGCACCCCAAACGTCATCACTGTTACCGCATCCGCGAGGTACGCCTGCGGGCGCACACCGTATCGACCCACAAGCCGAGCACATCATTGACGAAGTTATTCGTGATGTGTATCTGACGAAGGTTCGGGCAAAAAAGGAAGAAGTATTCCGTCAGGTCCAACTGCGCTGTGCCGCGGCAGGACTCGCCGTTCCTTCGCGCAAACCCGTCCTCGCAAGACTCAAGGCGCTTGACGTGCGGAAGGTGGCAAAGGCTCGTCTCCAATCCGGCGAGGAAGCGGCGCTGCATAGACCGGTGCCGGGCACGTATCACATTGAACACCCCCTCGATGTTGTGCAGATCGACCACACGCGTGTCGACGTAATCGTTGTGGACGAAACACACCGAATGCCAATTGGTAGGCCCTGGCTTACGTTGGCTATCGATGTCGCTACTCGTGTCGTCGTCGGTTTCTATGTCTCTCTGGAGGCCCCGTCCTCCACCTCTGTCGCCTTATGCCTTACGCAGGCTGTGCTACCAAAAGAGCCCTGGCTCAACGACCGTTCATTGCAGTGCACTTGGCCGATATGGGGCTTACCGCGTGCCGTACATGCGGACAACGGTCCGGATTTTCGTAGTGCAGCGCTAAGTCGGGGCTGTAACGAACATGGCATCGCGCTGATTCTTCGCCCCATCGCGACACCACACTACGGTGGGCATATCGAACGGCTGATTGGCACACTGATGGGCCGGGTGCATTTGCTTCCGGGAACAACGGGCTCCAACCCCCAAGACAAAGGCGAATATCCCGCGGAATCCGAGTCCAGGCTAACCATGGCGGAGTTGGAGAAGTGGCTCGCTATTGAGATCTGCGAACAGTATCACCGACGCATTCACCGAGGACTGCACCGAAGTCCTCTGGCTGCCTGGAAAGAGGCATCGAGCAAGTCCGGCGGCGCGATCGGTGCGCTGCCGGACCGACCGGACCAATTCACCATCAGCTTCTTGCCCTTCGAGCAACGCATACTGCGTCGCGACGGATTGCATCTTTTTCACATACGTTACTGGGATTCGTCCCTACCGACCATCGGCAGGCTCGGAGAGCCGGTACTGATTCGTTATGACCCACGCAATTTGTCCAAGGTTTATGTGGCACGGCAGGATGGTCAGTATCAGCCGATACCGTATGCCGATCTCGGCCTACCCCCTATCTCGCTCTGGGAACAGCGTGCGGCAATGGCGAAGCTTCACGACCAAGGTGACGATGCCCCTGCGCAGGCTGCTATGTTCAAAGCCGTGATAGAACAGAGAGAATTGGTCGCGCAGGCCAGTGTCAAGACCAAGGCGGCCCGACGTCAGATCCAACGCCGCAAAGACGTAACCCGGGCGACCGCGACCCCGCCTCAACCAGTTCGAGACACCGTGGACTACTCGCAGCCGGTGAGCCCATCTAACGTCGAAATCTGGGAGGACTGATTCGCAATGAGTTGCCCCGAGCATCTCCATCCAGGAGTGTGGTCGTACTTGGACGACCCAGTCGAAGAGCGCGTCACGCGGCTATACATGCCCAAGTGGGTTGCTTACGCGCGCGGCGATGAAGCCCTCGCCCGTATGGAGCACTTACTGCGCCATCCGTCTTGCGGTCGCATGCCTTGCATGCTTCTCTATGGCGATAGCGATATCGGCAAGACGATGATCGTTGAGAAGTTCGTTCGCGATCACCCAGATATTTGCAATGAGTTCGGCGAGGTCGAGGCCCGAAAGGTCCTGCGAATGCAAATGCCTCCCAAGCCCAGCGATGGGAAGTTCTACGCTCAGATCATCGGCGCCCTTGGGAATCCAGTTCCGTACTCTAAGCGCAGCGCGGATGTCGAACTCCTCGGTCTGCGACTGCTTCATCGTCATCCGCCGAAGCTGTTGATCGTTGATGAGGTCCATCATTTGCTGGCCGGATCGGTCCGCGAGCAACGCCAGTCGTTGAATCAACTGAAGTTCTTGAGCAATGAGCTGCGAATGTCTGTCATCGCATTGGGCACCAGTGAAGCACTGTATGCGATGCAGACTGACCCGCAGATTGCTTCGCGCTTCGAACCGTTTGCACTACCAAGGTGGCGAGAAAGCGCCGAACTGCGGGCATTCGTGGCGAGCTTCGGGCGGCTGCTTCCACTTGAGAAGCCCTCTCCGTTTGCCGACAAGCACATGATCCAGAAGCTCCTGGCATACAGCAACGGCTTGACCGGAAGAATAACGACACTGCTGGCTCAATCTGCCGAGCTGGCGATCCGTCAGAAGACCGAAACGATTAGCATTGATCTGCTCGAGCAGGCCGCCTGTGCGGGGATCTACAAGCTACCCGCGCAGCAGGAAGAGGTGGTCACCTGAGCGTTCCCGAAGATTCGTTTGCCAGCCAGCGATCGACGTGGTGACAGATTGAAGGTGCTTTTGGTGACAAATGAAAGTTCAAAAGTGACAGATTGAAGGTACACCGACAGCAGGGCTGAGCTGCGACGCCTACCAAATCATCAACCCTTGTGGGGAATCCCCACAAGGGGGTTCCTCACGCAATCACGGAGGAACCAATCTCATGAAAATGGCAACCGTACTGAGCGTGCGCGAGAAGCGCGGCGCACCCCAGCTATGGATCGAATCGCTGGCCGTGTCGCGCGCCGGGTTTGAACCGGGCGCTCGCTTTTCCGTTGACGTCCGATTGACCGGCGTCGTATTGCGCATCGATCCTGATGGTGATCGCACGGTGTCGCGCAAACTGCGCGGCCCATCGGTGGTGGCGGTCATCGATATCAACTCGCGCCTGACTTTGGCGCCACTGGCCGGCCACGACGCGGTACGCGTCGTGTATGGACAGCATTGCATCTTCGTCTCGCTGCTGGCCAGCGAAGTCCGGCGCCAGCGTCGCTTAAAGCGGCTGCAGGCGCACTTGGAAGCCGCGTTTCTGGACACTGGCGGCGTGGCGTGCGGCGGCGGGATTCTGTCCCATGCCTTGCACGCAGGCCTGGCGGATGCCGGGCTGCGTGCTCACACCCGTGTCGCCAACGAGATCCGCGGCGACCTGGTGGAGCACGCGATGGTTCACAACGACGCCTTTGACGAAGCGACCATCATGGTCAACATGCCACTGCAGGAACTGGCTTTCGACGAGCAGGTCATGCGGCGGTTGCCCGAAGTGGACGTCCTGGAGCTTGGACTGCCATGTTCGGGTGCATCCAGCGCCGGGCGGGCAAAGAACAAGCTCGCCATTCCCGAGGAGCACCCACTTGTGGGCCATCTCATCGCTTCGGCCATTGCCGTCATCGCCCGTCTGAATCCGGTCGCCATCCTGTTGGAGAACGTGCCGCTGTATGCGAACAGCGCATCGGCGGCGATCTTGCGCACCACGCTGCGCGATATGCGTTATGACGTGCAAGAGTGTGTGCTGCTGGGTACCGACTGGGGCGAGCTTGAAGCGCGCCAGCGCTGGTATCTGGTGGCCACAACAAAGGGCATTGCCTTCGACCTGGCGTCGTTGCAGCCAGGCCGATATTCGGTGCGAACCTTGGCCGACATCATGGAACCGATCGCGAGCGACGATCCGTGCTGGAGTCCGATGCAGTACCTGAAAGACAAGGAACTGCGCGACCGGAACGCCGGCAAGGGTTTCAGAATGCAAAGCTACGATGGCAGCGAGACGAGCATCAATACCCTGACCAAGGGACTCGCCAAACGCAGATCGACCGATCCTTTCTTTCGGCATCCAGAGAAACCGGACTTGTTGCGTCTACCGTCTGTGCGCGAGCATGCCCGCTGCAAGGGCATTCCCGAGCATCTGGTGCAAGGGCTTTGCCAGAGTACGGGACATGAATTGCTCGGGCAGAGCGTGGTCTATCGGCCAGTGCGGGAAATCGCGCGACATCTCGGCGAAGCGCTGGCCAGCCACGGGTCGGTGGAGATCGCGCCTGGCCGGGTGACATACCCCTGCGCGGCGTAACATCGCAAGCGTTGTCTCCTCCTTGACCCCGGCCTGTGCCGGGGCATTTTTTTGGGTAGGAGGCAGGGCTATTCGCGGGCTGTTGAAATGATCGCGCGGTCAGGAAAGCGGCTCAGTCTTGAATCCAGTGCACCGAGCCACCCTTGGCCATTTCAGGCGACCACGCGCTTCCGCTTCCGACCCATTTCAGTCATCGCCTCTTCGATAGCCTCGATGACGGCTTGATGGTCCATTGCG
>JAIBJL010000615.1 GCA_020029545.1 Gammaproteobacteria bacterium | reverse complement strand
GCAGTGAGGTTCAACCGCGCATTGCGCAGACCGACGTCGTCGACGATGAAGGTGTGCGCGTTGTAATAGGTGTGGAAGTCGCCGGCGAGATCGCGCAGGTAGTGCGCGACCTGGTGCGGTTCGAGTGCGCGAGCTGCGGATTCCAGCAGTTCGGGATAGTAGACGAGGCGTCGGATCAGCGCTTTTTCGTGTGGCGCATCGAGTCGCGAAAGATGGCTTTCGCCGATGTCGCGATCGTGCACCAGGCCTTTTTCGTGCAACTGACGGAAGACGCTGCACACGCGTGCGTGCGCGTACTGAATGTAGTACACGGGATTCTCTTCGCTTTGTGCGAGTGCGAGGTCAACGTCGAACGTGAACTCGGTATCGGCCTTGCGCGAGACGAGAAAGAACCGGACGGCATCGCGACCGACCCAGTCGATCAGGTCGCGCACGGTCACGTACGAGCCGGCGCGCTTGGAAATTTTCACTTCCTCGCCGCCGCGCATCACGCGCACCATCTTGTGCAGTACGTAGTCTGGATAACCCTGAGGAATACCGACGTTCAGTGCCTGCAACCCCGCTCGTACACGCGCGATCGTGCCGTGATGGTCGGTGCCCTGCACATTGATCGCCTTGTGAAAGCCGCGTTGCCACTTGGTGACGTGATAAGCGATATCGGGCACGAAGTAAGTGTACGTGCCGTCGGATTTGCGCATGACGCGGTCCTTGTCATCGCCGTATTGCGTGGTGCGCAGCCACAGCGCGCCGTCGCTCTCGTAGGTCTTGCCGCTGGCGATCAACCCGGCGACGGTTTGTGCGACCTTGTTGTCTTGATACAGGCTCGATTCCAGGTAGTAGACGTCGAAGTGCACGCCGAACTTCTGCAGGTCGATGTCCTGTTCGCGGCGCAAATAGGCGACTGCGAACTTGCGGATCGATTCGAGATCATCGACTTTGCCGTTGGCTTTGACCGGTTCGCCATCGAGCGCGTGCACCGTTTGCTTGGTAAGAAAATCGTCGGCGATGTCCTGGATGTAGTCGCCGTTGTACGCAGACTCCGGCCAGCCGGCTTCGCCGGGCTTGATACCCTGCGCGCGCGCCTGCACCGACAACGCGAGCGTCTGGATTTGCACACCGGCGTCGTTGTAATAGAACTCGCGACTGACCTCATGTCCCTGCGACTGTAGCAGCGCCGCGAGCGCATCGCCGAGGGCTGCCTGCCGACCATGACCGACATGCAGCGGTCCGGTCGGATTCGCCGATACGAATTCGATGATCGTGCGCTCGCCCAGTCCCGATGTGCCGTAGCCATAGGCCGGACCGAGGTCGACAATGCGCGACAGCTCCTGCTGATACGCCGTGGTCGACAGATGGAAGTTGATGAATCCGGGCCCGGCGACGTCCACTTTGCTGACCAGGTCGCTGGCGGGCAGCGCCGCGACCAATGCCTGCGCCAGCTGTCGCGGATTCTTGCGAGCCGGCTTCGCGAGCTGCAGGGCGATATTGGTGGCGAAGTCGCCGTGCGCCGCGTCGCGCGTGCGTTCGACTTCGATGGCAGGCAGCGCGATATCGGCGGGCAGCACGTCCGGCGGCAGCGTTGCCACCGCGGCGTGCAACAGTTGTTCGATCTGGATTTTCAAAGCGGGTGGTCGACAGCGAAGAGTGCGTGGAGTTTAGCAGTAGCTGCTGTCGGGCTACAGGCGAAGCTCCGCTGGATCCACATCGACGGACCAGCGTACCCGCCGCGCAGCGGGCAAGGCTTCGAGCGTGGGAATCCAGGTGCTCATCAACCGCTGCAGCGGACCATGTGTTGCGGCACGCAGCAGCAGGTGCGCACGATAGCGACCGGCACGCCGTTCCATCGGGGCGGGGGCCGGGCCAAAGAAGCGCACGCCGCGCGCCGCGTGCGATTTTGCAGCCAGCAGCGCCGCCTCCAGGAAGTGCAGGGCGTGTTTTGGTTCAGCTGCTTCGGCGCGCAGCAGGACGATACGCGTGAAGGGTGGCCAGGCGCTCTTCTCTCGCTCCGCCAACGCCCCTTGCGCAAACGTCTCGTAACCCCCGGCGAGCAGCATTGTCAGCAGCGGGTGCTCTGGATACTCGGTCTGGATCAGCACCTCGCCGGGTTGCGTGCCCCGCCCGGCGCGACCGGCCACTTGCACGATGAGCTGCGCGAGTCGTTCGCTGGCGCGAAAGTCGGTGCTGAACAAGCCCTGGTCGGCGTTCAGGACGACGACCAGCGTGACATTGGGAAAGTCGTGTCCCTTGGTCAGCATCTGCGTGCCGACCAGAATGCGAATGTCGTTGCTGTGCACGCGCGCAAGCGTAGCTTCCAGTTCGCCCTTGCGGCGCATGCTATCGCGATCGATGCGCGCCAGTGTTTCGTTCGGGAAAATCCCGGCCAGCGTTTCTTCGATGCGTTCGGTGCCCTGGCCGACGGGCTTCACGGGTTCGAAACATTGTGGACACTGGGCGGGCGAGGGGGGTTGCGCGCCGCAGTGATGGCAGAGCAGATCGTTCGAGCCGCGATGGACGGTCAGGTGCGCATCGCAGCGCTCGCAATGGGCGGACCAGCCACAAGCCGGACAGAAGAGCACCGGCGCATAACCGCGGCGATTCAGGAACAGCAGCACCTGATTGCCTGAATCCAGGTGCCGGCGCATGGCTAGCAGCGCCGGGGTCGCAATGCCCTGTGTGTCGGCGTGCCGGCGAAGATCGATCAGGTTCAGGCGCGGCGGCAGCGCGTCGGCGGCACGATGCGGCAACGACAACACCGTTGCGGGGTGTCGCTGCGCGCGTGCCAGGCTCTCCAGCGAGGGCGTGGCCGAGCCAAGCACGATTGGAATGCCGGCCCGGTGCGCCCGCGCGATTGCCAGATCGCGTGCCGAATAACGGAAGCCATCCTGCTGTTTGAACGACGGATCGTGTTCCTCATCGACGATCACGATGCCGGGCTGGCGCAGCGGAGCGAACACCGCGGAGCGTGTACCGATGACAATGCTGGCAGCGCCCGATCGCGCATCGCGCCAGGCGGTCAGTCGTTCGGTGTCGTTCAGACCCGAGTGCAGGATGGCGAGTGAGGCCGCGAAACGCTGTCTGAAGCGTGCGATGAGCTGAGGCGTCAGCGCGATTTCCGGCACCAATACCAGCGCTTGTGCGCCGCGCTCGATGACACCAGCGATGGCGTTGAGATAGACCTCGGTCTTGCCGCTGCCGGTCACGCCATGCAGCAGCCAGGTGACGAAACTTCCTGCTGAACTGTGGATGCGTTCGACAGCGTGCGCTTGAGCCTCGTTCAATGGCGGCGCTGCCGCGATAGGGGCAGCAGGGTGCACCACCGAAGTCTCGGCCACTTCGCCTTGTTCGACGTAGCCGCGCTTGACCAGTTCGCGCAACGTTGCACCCGAGGCGCCGGCGGCGGTTGCCAGGCTGTCGGCCGTTGCTTGCTCGACATGCCGCAGATGGTCGATGACGGCGCGCATCCTGGTAGCTCGTTGCGGTAGCTCGGTGTCAGCTTGTTCGCGGCCTTGCGCCGTCAGGCGCCACACCTTGCGCCGGGCATACAGCGGCGCGTT
>JAIBJL010000088.1 GCA_020029545.1 Gammaproteobacteria bacterium | reverse complement strand
CGGGGTCAACCGCCACCGGTCGCCGCGTCATGGCAGGCGCCGCGCCGACGCTCAAGCGGTTGACGCTGGAACTCGGCGGCAATGATCCCGCCATCGTGTTGCCTAACGTTGACGTCGCACGGGTGGCGCGTAAGCTGTTCACGGGGGCTTTCTTCAATGCCGGACAAATTTGCATCGCGGCCAAGCGTATCTACGTGCACGACGACATTTACGATGCGTTCGCGAGCGCCTTCGCCGATGCGGCACGCAACGCGGTGCTGGGCCCGGGCAGCGCGCCCGATACGACGCTCGGCCCGGTGCAGAACCAAGTGCAATACGAACGGGTCAAGGCATTGATCGCCGATTGTCGTGCGCACGGGCACAAGTTCCTTGCCGGCGGCGAGCTGCCGGCCGGTCCCGGTTGGTTCATACCGGCCACCGTCATCGACAATCCACCCGACGATGCGCGCGTCGTCGTGGAAGAACCGTTCGGTCCCATCGTGCCGCTGCTGCGATGGCGCGAGCTCGATGACGTGATCCGGCGCGCGAACGACAGCGAATACGGACTCGGCGCCTCCGTGTGGAGCGGTGACATCGCGGCCGCTCGCGTGATTGCCCGTCGGCTTGAAGCGGGTACAGTATGGATCAACAATATTCTGCTGCTCGATCCGCTCGCACCGTTCGGCGGACAGAAGCAATCCGGCCTTGGGGTCGAGAACGCGCTCGAAGGATTGCTCGAGTACACCCAATTGCAGACAGTGATCGTGTGAGGTTCGCATGACGTCGGACAGGTCTCCACGCTTGATGCGCCGGCTGCCCAAGGTTGCCAAGCCGTTTGCCGCGGATGACGATACCGCCGACACGCAGTACGTTGCAGCCGTGGCGCGTGCTTTACAGGTGCTCGATGCCTTTCGCAACGGCGGTGAGCCGATGGGCAATAGCGAATTGGCAGACCGCACCGGCCTGCCGAAACCGACGGTGTCACGACTCACCTACACCCTGGCTCAAAGTGGCTACCTTGCCTACGACACGAAGCGCCGCGAATACGAGCTTGGCGGCGGCGCCTTGGCGCTCGGCGCGGCAGCGCTGTCGAGGCGCAACGTGCGTACATTGGCGCGGCCGCTGATGCGCAACCTGGCCGACGAGAGCGGGTTCAATGTCGGCCTGGGAACTCACGATCATGAGCAGTGGATGATCTACACCGACGCGTGCCAAGGCGCGTCGCTGATCGGCCTGCGGCTGCGCTCCGGGGACCGCATTCCGGTACTCACCAGCGCGATGGGTCGTGCCTGGCTCGCAGCGTTGGAAAACGATGCCCGCGATGCATGGTTGTCCGCGCTGCCGGCCAGCGAGACGGCGTGCTGGGTGGGCGCGATCGAAGCCGCGCGAAACGACGTGCGGCAGTACGGGTTCTGTATCAGCGTCGGCGACTGGCACAAGGACATTCATGGCGTCGCGGCACCGATTCGTACCGGCGATCGCACATTCGCCCTCAACCTGGGCGGCCCTGCGTATCGATTGCCGCTGCACCGCTTGACGGAAGAATTCGGCCCGCGTCTCGCGGCCATTACTCAACGTATCGAGGTTGCTTTGCGCGGGGACTCGCATGACTGAAGCTTTTGTCATCGGCGCTGGGATGACCGCGCTCGGCAAACATCTGGATCGCAGCGTGAAACAGCTCAGTGCGCAAGCCGTGGGGCTGGCACTGGCGGATGCGGGTGTCGAGCGGGCGGCGATCGAAGCCGCGTGGTTCTGCAATACGCGTCAAGGCGCATTGGAAGGTCAGCACGGCATTCGCGGTCAATGCGCGCTGCGCGCGGATGGCTTCGAAGGCATCGCGATCTTCAACACGGACAACGCGTGTGCCAGCTCAAGCTCCGGCTTTTTCCAGGCCTGGGCCGCCGTGCGGGCGGGGCTGTTCGACCTGGTGCTGGTCGTCGGGGCGGAGAAAATGAACTATCCCGAAAAGCGCGCTGCAATGTTCGAGGCCTTCAAAGGCAGTTGGGATCGCGACCTGGCCGATCAACATTTGCAAGCGCTGCTGGCGATGGGCGAGGGCCTAGCGCCGCCGCCCGAAGCCGCCATGCCCGCAGTCGAGCGCAGCGTGTTCATGGACATCTATGCAGCGCAGGCGCGCAATCACATGCGCTTGTTCGGCACGACCCAGCGACAAATCGCCGCCGTCGCCGCGAAAAACCATTGGCACTCGCAATGGAATCCGCTCGCGCAGTACCGCACGCCGATGACGGTGGAGGAAGTGCTCGCGGACAAACTGATCGCGTGGCCGATGACGCGATCGATGTGTGCGCCGATGAGCGATGGTGCCGCAGCCTTGGTCGTCGCCAGCGAGCGCGCCGTTCGCCGGCTTGGACTGGCACGGCGTGCCGTTCGCATTCGCGCCGTCGCGGTCGGTTCGAGCACCGATCGGACGCCGCAGGAGTACGAGCGCCATCTCACGCGCCTCACCGCGGACAAGGCGTACGCTCAGGCCGGCGTCGGTCCCGGCGATATTTCACTCGCGGAGTTGCACGACGCGTCTGCGATCGCAGAAATATTGCACAGCGAGCATTGCGGTTTCTGCGCTTACGGCGAAGGCGGTCCCCTGGTGGAGAGCGGCGCCACCCGGCTCGACGGCCGACTGCCGTTGAACGTGTCCGGCGGACTGCTTTCGAAAGGCCATCCGATCGGTGCCACGGGGGCGATCATGCTGCACGAGCTGGTCACGCAACTACGCGGCGAAGCAGGGCCGCGTCAAGTCGCACAGCCGCGGCTCGCGCTTGC
Source organism: Gammaproteobacteria bacterium (assembly GCA_020029545.1). Lineage (GTDB taxonomy): Bacteria > Pseudomonadota > Gammaproteobacteria > Steroidobacterales > Steroidobacteraceae > Steroidobacter. The sequence goes on along the minus strand of JAIBJL010000088.1, from coordinate 10,602 downwards.
CGAGAACGGCGGCGGATTTCACGGGCTCGAAGAAGCGGCTTGCGTTGTCAGCATTCTCGAAGCGCCCGCAGCGCATTGAGCTGATGAAATTCGATCCGGAAGCGCTCGCGCGGTATGCCGTACCCGAAGTGCGGCAGACCTACGATGCGCGCGCTTGCGCGCTGTATGCGCTGTCCATCGGCATGGGTAGAGATCCATTGGACACTCGCGAGCTGTCGTTCGTGGATCACTGCCGCCGCGATCATCGGGCCATGCCGTCCATGGTGCTGGTGTTGGGCTATCCGGGTTTCTGGTTGGCGCAACCGGGCACGACCGCCGATCCCACGCAGTTGCTCCACGGCACACAGGCGATCGAATGGCACCGTCCGCTGGCGCGAGCAGCGACGGTCATCGGCCGCACGCGCGTCAAAGCCATCATCGATAAAGGCGCCGGCAGCCATGCATTGATCGTCTCCGAACGACTCCTTCTCGATGCCGACGATGGCCAACCGCTTGCCACGCTGACGCAGACACATGTGCTGCGTGGTCACGGCGGCTTCGATGGTCGTCGCGAGACTGTCGATCCGCCGCATCGAGTGCCGACCGGCGCACCTGATCATGTCGTCGAGACGGTCACGCGACCCGAGCAGGCATTGTTGTATCGTCTGAACGGCGACACGTTCGAGCTGCATGCCGACCCGGTCGCGGCGCAGCGTGCAGGATTTCCGCAGCCCCTGTTGCACGGCATGTGTACGGCGGCGATGGCGCTGCATGCGCTCGTCACTACGCTCGCCAAATACGAAATCAATCGGCTGCGTGCGGTGCGACTGAGGTTCTCCGCACCGGTGTTTCCCGGCGATCTGCTGCACACCGACATCTGGGATGACGGTTCGTTCCGCGTCAGGGTGCCGTCGCGCGGCGTTACCGCAATCGACAACGGTCTGCTGACCTGCACGAGAGCCACCGATGAGTGATGCAGGGATCTCTCCATTTCGGGAATTGCTGGGCATGCGCGTCGTCGAAATGCTGCCCGACAAAGTGACCGTCGAATTTCCCGTACTGCCGCATCTCATGAATTACGCCGGTATTCTGCACGGCGGCGCGGTCGCGTCGGTCATCGATATGGCTGGTGCGCTTGCCGGCTGCTACAGCGAAGCTCCGGCGCAGCGGCGTGTGGCGGTGACGCTGACATTCACGACCGCATTCATCGGTACGACTTGCGCGGGCGTAGTGCGTGCAGTCGGCATCAAGCAAGGCGGCGGCAAGCAGATTTTTACGTCGAGGGTCGAAGTGTTCGACGCGGACGGCAAGATCATTGCAACCGGGCAGGGCACTTACCGGTACGTAGCCAGCGAGCCAAACTCACGCTAAGGAGCCGCAGACATGTTCAACCTGAATGAACGAGTGATCGTGCTCACCGGGGCCGGCGGCGGCATTGGCCGCGCGACGGCCATCGCCTTGGCGAAACAAGGCGCCACGCTGGTGCTGACCGACATCGACGCTGCCGCTGCGGCCGAGACCACCGCGCTGGCGGACGCGGCCCACGCCGCAGGCGGCAAGGCAGTGTGTATCCGCCACGACGTCACTTCGAGTACGGACTGGGACGACGTGTTCGCCACGGTGCAATCCCGATGGAGCCGCCTCGATGCACTCATCAACAATGCCGGGATCATGATCACCGTTCCGTTTCTCGATCTCACGCTGGAACAGCTGCGCCGGCAGCTCGAGATCAACGTGGTCGGCGTTTTTCTCGGCGCGCAAAAGGCCGCTCGTCTCATGATCGAATCGGTGCGCACACAGGGCAACAAACCATCGATCGTCAATCTTTCATCCGTGTACGGGCAGATCGCGGGACCGACTCATACGGGGTACGGTGCATCCAAGGGTGCGGTCAGCTCGCTGACCAAGGGCATGGCGGTGGAACTCGCACCCCTGGGTATACGGGTGAACAGCATTCATCCAGGGCCGGTCAAGACCTCCATGCTGGCCGGGGCGATCCATGAGTTGGCGTCGCGCGGCAGAATGGCGTCCGGCGACAAAGGTTTCGCGCAAGTGGCGAAAGGCCACCCGATGGGACGCAGCGCGGAGCCCGAGGACATCGCCGCCGTGATTGCCTTTCTATGCACCGACGCCTCGGCATTCATGACTGGCGCGGAGCTGAGGGTCGACGGCGGCTATACCTTGTTGTGATGCGATACCGTCGCATAGGCGATTCTCAGGATTGAGCCGCCAGCATCATGTCTGCGACTGCACTGCAGGCCTTGGACGTCTTGTCTATGCAATCTCGGGGTCCCGTGCCAATACCCGCTGCGCCATCCTTAGTTCATGCCAATGGAATTCGCATTGCCACGTACGCGGCGGGCGAGGGCCCTGCGATCGTGCTGCTGCACGGATTTCCCGAGCTGGCCTATTCATGGCGCAGGCAAATGCCGGTGCTTGCGCAAGCAGGTTGGCAAGCCATTGCGCCTGATTTGCGTGGCTATGGCGAGACGGGACTGCATGGCGATATCGCGTCCTACCGCATGCAGAACCTGGCGCTGGATGTGATCGGCATTCTGGATGCGCTCGGCATCGAGCGTGCCGTGCTGATAGGACATGATTTCGGCGGCGCGCTGGCCTGGACGATCGCCCGCGATCATGCCGCGCGTGTCGCCGGGATCGTCAGTTTGAATACGCCCTACACGAGGCGCGGTCCACAAGATCTGGCACTCACGATGCTGCAGCATCGCGGCCCCACGAATTACATGGTGATGTTCCAACGTGCCGGCATCGGCGAGGCGTTGTTGGAAAAGGATGTCGATGCCACCTTTCGCGGTTTGATGCGGCGTCCAGCGCTCAGTCTCGAAGCATTTCAGCGCGCGGACGCGCGCCTGCAGGCGTTGCCCATGACGTTGTTCATGGGCGAACCCGGAGTGATGGGCGAGCCCGTCATGAGCGATGACGAACTCAAGGTGTATGTCGATGCCTTCCGCAAGACCGGATTTACGGGAGCGCTGAACTGGTATCGCAACCTGCATAGAAATTGGTTGGATACCGCAGATGTTCGCGATGAAGTCCTGGTGCCCGCGCTGATGATTTCTGCCAGCGACGATTTTTTTCTGCCGCCGCAAACCACTCGCGGCATGGAGCGGCAGGTGCCCGATCTGGAGCGGCAGGTTATTCAAGACTGTGGTCACTGGACGCAGCATGAGCAGCCCGAGCAGCTCAACGAAGTGATTCTTGAATGGTTGGAGCGCAGAATACGGCCGCAATTGAGATCGCGCACTCATCCATAGTTTGCGTCTGCCGGGAGCGAGCATGATTACGATCCATCACCTTGGCGTCTCGCAGTCCGATCGCATTGTCTGGTTGATGGAGGAACTGGCGCTTCCCTATCGGCTCAAGTGGTACAAACGCACGGAAAATGGTGCTCCGGATGACTATCTCGCGCTGCATCCGGCGGCAACCGCGCCGGTGATCGAAGACGATGGCTTGGTGCTGACCGAATCTGCCGTCATTGCCGAATACCTCTGTCATCGCTACGCCGGCGGCAGACTCACCGTGCGCCCGGAGCAAGCCAACTATCCTGAATATCTTTATTGGATGCATTTCAATAACAACATTCTCGGTTTGTTCTTTGCGAAGGGCGCGCTGGGAACGGGGGGGCAAGGGCCCAATGTCGAAAGAATCCGCGGTCTCGTCGGCAGGCGCGAAGGCCGCTATTTCGATTATCTGAATGCAAGGCTCGGGGCTGCGCCGTTCCTGGCCGGACCGGAACTTACTTGCGCCGACATCATGGTGATGTTCGCTTTGACCACGTTATCGCGGTTCGACGGACGCAGGATCGACGATCTGCCGAATGTGATCGCGTACGTGCGGCGCATCGAATCCCGCCCGGCATATGTCAAGGCAATGTCGATTGCCGGGCCGGCCGCGGTCCCGGCCGATCGATAAGCCCTGCATTTACAGATTCGAATTTGCCGATCCGATCGCCGACGGATCGATCTCTCGATCCTATTCAACACCTCTCCATGACGTGCGTGCGGTCTGGTTGCGCTTCATGAAGCGCATCACCGCCATGCTAGGATGCCGCCCCATTACTGCCTGTCGGCAAGTAAGTTACCGGGGAGCAGGTTTCAATGGTCGATGAAGCGGCGGCCGCCAAGGCGCGGCACCACGAAATAATGAGAGTATTGCCGGGCTTGATGCTCGCCATGGCGCTGGCCATGCTGGACAACATGATCGTTGCCACCGCGATGCCGCGCATTGTCGGCGAACTGGGTGGGCTGGCACATTTGTCCTGGGTGGTCACGTCCTATGTGCTGGGCACCACGGTGTCGACGCCGCTGTGGGGCAAGCTCGGCGACCTGTACGGGCGCAAGAGAGTCTTCCTGGTTTCGATCGTCATCTTCCTGGCCGGCTCGACGCTGTGCGGCATGGCCGGCTCCGCGGTGCTGAGCGGCGCCGGCAGCGGCATGATCCAGTTGATTGTCTTCCGCGCGCTGCAGGGCCTCGGCGCCGGCGGCCTGTTGGTCAATGCCTTCGCCACCATCGGCGATCTGATGCCGCCGCTCGAACGCGGCCGCTACCAGGGCATCATGAGCGGCACCATGGGGTTGACGATGATCGCCGGTCCCCTGGTCGGCGGTTTCATCACCGATTATCTGAGCTGGCGCTGGGCCTTCTTCGTCAATCTGCCGCTGGGCGCGGTAGCGCTGGCCTTGCTGGCGGCCAACCTCCGTCTGCCGGTGCATCGCACCGAACACCGCATCGACTGGGCGGGCGCCGGCACGCTGGCGGTGGGCATTTCCGCGCTGGTGCTGATCACCACCTGGGGTGGTAGCGAATATCCGTGGGCCTCGACACCCATACTGTTGCTGGCGTGCATTGCGGCGGTATCGCTGGCGATCTTCCTGTGGATCGAACGCAATGCTGCCGAGCCCATCCTGCCGCTGCATCTGTTCCGCGACAGCAACTTCACCCTGTCGACCGTGATCAGCTTCCTGCTGGGCTTTGCCATGTTCGGCTCGATGAATTTCGTGCCACTGTTCCAGCAGATGGTGCAAGGCGATAGCGCTACCCGTTCCGGACTGTCGATGCTGCCGATGATGCTGGGGATGATGGTGGTATCCATCGTTGTCGGCCAGTTAATCACGCGCACCGGACGCTATCGCCAATTCCCGATCATCGGCGGTGTGCTCATTGCGCTGGCCATGTGGATGTTGTCGTTGCAGCACAGCGATGCGACGCGGCTGCAGACCGGCATCGCCATTGCCGTGCTGGGTGCCGGCATGGGCTTTCTGATGCAGACCACCATGCTGATCTCGCAGAACAGCGTGCCGCAGAAAGACATGGGAGTGGGCAGCAGCGCGTCCACGTTCTTCCGTTCGATCGGCGGTTCCTTCGGTGTTTCGCTGTTCGGCGCGGTGTTCAGCCATCGCCTGGTCGCCGAGTTGAGCGCCAGCATGGGTCCGGAAACGGCTCACCGCATGGTGTCCACCAGCGGGTCCATCAGTCCCACCGTGTTTCACACCATGCCGCCGCAGCTTCGCACCCAGCTGGTGGAAGCGCTGGCCACCTCCATCGACTCCGTGTTCGCCTGGGCGGTGCTGTTTGCCGCGCTGCTGCCGCTGATCGCCTGGTTCATAAAGCACGTGCCGCTGCGCGGGGGCGGCCCGGCCAGCGAGCACGGGAACGAAGTTCGCGGCACGGCCACTTTTGACTGAAGCAGCCGTCATGACCGACATCGTCATCGAAACACCGCACCATCCACTTGATGCTTATGCCGCCGTTCCCGCCGGCCCCGGCCCATGGCCGGGGGTGGTAGTGATTCACGACATCTTCGGCATGGGCGCCGACTTGCGCAGGCAGGCCGATTGGCTGGCCGGGGAGGGCTTTTTAGCAGTGGCGCCGGATCTGTTTTCCTGGGGCGGCAAGTTCACCTGCATGCGTGCCGTGTTCGCCAACCTCAAGGCGGGCCACGGCGCGGCCTTCGACGACGTCGACGCAGCCAGGGCCTGGTTGCAGGCGCGCACGGACTGCACCGGCAAGATCGGCGTCGTCGGCTTCTGCCTCGGCGGCGGATTCGCCCTCTACGGTTCGGTCGGGCGCGGGTTTTCCGTATCGAGCGTCAACTACCCATTGATGCCCATGAACGTGCGCACGACTCTCGCCGGGGCCTGCCCGATGGTTGCCAGCTTCGGAGCCAAGGACGGAATACTCAAGGGAGCTGCCGCCACGCTCGAAGCGGCCCTGAGCGAACACAAGGTGGAGCACGACGTGAAGGAATATCCCGACGTCGGCCATGCCTTCATGAATCGTCATGGGGGGCGGTTGCTACGTGCCATCGACAGGTTCACGGGTCGGGGCTATCACGAACCGTCGGCTGCTGACGCCCGGCACCGGATTGTCCGATTCTTTCATGAGCACTTGGCCTGAACCGGCTTCGCCCTGTTCGGGGAGGCGCCGCGATTTCTGGCCATCGCCGCGCCTATCGGCCAGAGTCACAGTCCGTTTCTCCTGCAGCACGGAAGTTTCGCGGGTCCAATGACCCGCCGCCGGCCCACCATCGATTGACCGTTGGTGTTCTGTCCGCTCGTTAACGGCAGCGACTATCTGCCAGGCGTCGACTCCGGCAACTTGTAGTCTTGGAACTGCTGACGCAGTTGCAGCTTGCTCAACTTGCCGGTGGCCGTCAGGGGCAGCTTGTCGACGAAAGCCACGTCATCCGGAATCCACCATTTGGCGACTTTGCCAACGAAGAAATTCAGCAGCTCTTCGCGAGCGGGTTTCTGACCTGGCTTAGGCACGATGACGAGCAGCGGCCGCTCTTGCCACTTCGGATGCGCGATCGCAATGACTGCAGCTTGGGCGACGGCGGGGTGCGCGACTGCCAGGTTCTCGAGTTCGATGGAGCTGATCCATTCGCCACCCGACTTGATCACGTCCTTGGTACGGTCGGTGATCTGCATGTAGCCGAACGGGTCGAACGTCGCGACGTCGCCGGTGCCGAACCAGCCCTTGCGATCGAATGCGGCCGAGTCGCCACTTTTGTAATAGCCCGAAGCTACCCACGGACCGCGAATCTTCAACGCGCCGAACGCCTTGCCGTCGTGCGGCAGCGCGGTGTCGTTTTCGTCGACGATCTTCACTTCGACGCCGAATACGGCTCGGCCCTGTTTGCCGCGCTGTGCTTCGCGTTGCGCGACCGGCAGCCGATGCACTTCCGGCGAGAACGAGCACACCGTGCCGAGCGGGCTGTTTTCCGTCATACCCCAGGCATGAACGACTTCGACGCCGTACTTGTCGCGCATTTGATCCATGAGCGCGACCGGCACTGCGGAGCCTCCCGACAGCACGCGCTTCAACGAGTCCACTCGCTTGCCGCTCTTTTCCAGATGTGCGATCAGGCCTTGCCATACGGTCGGCACGCCAGCGGCGAATGTAACGCCTTCGCTTTCGATGAGTTGTTGCAGCGTTTCCGGATCGCCCATCTTGGCGCCGGGAAATACGAGCTTCGCGCCGACCATGGCGCCGAGATAGGGCAAGCCCCATGCGTTGACATGGAACATCGGTACCACGGCGAGAATCGTTTGGGTGGACGAGAGATTCATCGAATCCGGCAGCGCCGCCGACATGGCATGCAACACGGTCGAGCGATGGCTGTACAGCACTCCTTTTGGATCGCCGGTCGTGCCGGAGGTGTAGCACAGCGAACTCGCCGTGTTCTCGTCGAAGTCCGGCCAATCGAAGTCCCCGGACTCCTGGGCGAGGAGCGCCTCGTAGCTGATGGCATTCGGCAAGCGTGTCGCCGGCATGTGCGCATCGTCCGTGAGCACCACGAATTTTTCGATGAGCGGTAGGCGCGGCTGCAATGTCTCGATCAACGGGACGAACGCCGGGTCCAAGAACAACCAGCGATCCTGGGCGTGATTGGCAATGTAGGCGATTTGGTCTTCGAACAGGCGGGGGTTGATCGTGTGGCATACAAAGCCGGCGCACGATACGCCGTAGTAAATCTCGAAATGTCGAAAATCGTTCCACGCCAGCGTAGCGATGCGCTCGCCGTGCTTGATACCACCCCTGGTCAGCGCATTGGAGAGCTTCCTGGCGCGCGTCAATGCCTCGCGAAAGGTATAGCGATGGCGCGGTTGATCAGCCGTGACGGAAACAATTTCGCGGTTTGCGTGCCACTGCTCCGCGTGCCGCGCGATCATGCTGATCAATAGCGGCCGATCCATCATTTGTCCGAGCATGCGATTCCCCTAGGTGTCTTGCCGCTGTTGGCGACCTTGCCGCCGATTGCGGACGCCGATTTTACAGTCCTCGATAGGGTATCCGTAAACCCTCGCCGTTAGGCAAAGGACAGGTCTGCGGGGTTAGGCATCAGGGATGGAAGATTACGAGCACGGCCGCATACGCGAAGTCGAACGAGCCTGCGACTTTAAGAATCGGGCGAAAAAAACGTCGTCAAGATCGCCGTCATCGCTAGCACTATGCAAATAAGAACATACTCGACTGCGACCGAGCGCTGAAACGCAATGGCAGCCGAAGGTCGCGCGAGGAACGGAGCGTAACGCCACTTGTTCAGAGCGGCGAGCACCATTAGCAACAAGAACATTGCGACTTTGGCCAGCAGCAGAGTCCCGTAGCTCTGGGCGAACACAGCCCATCGATTTACCAACATCGTGGTCATGATCACGCCTGCGATCAAGATTCCCGGCACCCACCAACTCGCGATGCGCGAGAAGCGGTCGGCGATCAGCGTTGCCGTCGGAGCGCGCTCTTCGCGAGTCACGAGGATGAGTGGAATCAACGCGCCGAACCAAAACGTCACCGCTGCCAAATGCAGGCTGAGCAGCGCCGCGAGCAGGCTTCGATCAGGATCGACCACGGTGTGTCCAACGAACAAAAAGCCTGCGATCGTCAGCAGGGTACCGGCCATGCCCAATTGCAGCTGCATCCTGCCCACCGTTCCCCGGCGGATCAGGGCAGCCGCAATCGCGGCCAGTCCCACCATGCGCAGGATGGCGGCGATGCTCAGCGACGAATCGAGCACGAGTGCCTGCAGCGACGCGTCGAGTACCCCCGACAACGTTCCCGACATCCGGGCAGCCTCCAGACTTAGATGTACCGCGACGAGGACGATGCCTGCCATTGCTGCGGCGTAACCCAAGCGGCGGATCGAGTCAGATGCCTGTTCGAGATAGCGGCCGAAGATCGCGAGAAACACGACGACGCCAGCCGCCTGAAACAGTGCGATGAAGCTCAGCGCACGCACGAGCGCTGAAAGCACGTCCGCGAGCATTAGCTAGTTGTCCATCGTGCTGCGCCCGACCTACATGGATGTAGGAAGTGCCGAGCTGCGTCGGGAACGCAGCCGGCCGACCCCGAAGCATGAAACGTATCTCATCGAGTGCCACCCGGGCACATGGCCGTTCCAGCGCTTCCTGCGCCCACGGCATGCGTGTATTCACCACTCACTGTTCTTACTCGCCAGATCCGCGCCGCCGTCACTTGCCCGTCACGGTGAAATGCAAAGTACCCGACATGACATGCTTGTCTGTTCCGATCGCTCGCCATTCGACCAAGTACTTACCGGGGCCTAGTGAACTCATCGGCACCGTAAGCGCTTGGGCCGCTTCCTTCGGCAGGGTACTTACGCTCGTCGGTTCACCATTGCCTTCCTTTTGAATCGACACCGCGGTCAGGCGCGTCGCTTCTGAAAAGTGCAGCACTAGATCCGCAGGCGGAATCGAGAGAACACTATTGTCGGCCGGTATCGCCTTTTGCAGGTGTGTGTGTGCCTGCACCGCGCTTGATAGCAGCGCCAAGAGCGCCGTTATCGCCAGAATTCGATGGTTCTTCATTGCATGGTCTCCGAGTGAATCAACTCAACTGACGCGCGTGCGGAAAGCTTGCAGCCATCGTAGCAGTTTCAGAGTCGCGCTCACCGAGTCTCGCAAGTTGCTATTTTTCTGCACCGTGTTCGGCTGCTCGTGCCCTCGTTCAGTGCAGCGCTGTTCGCAAATCATGTCGTATTCAAAAAAACAAGGATGTCGATAAGCAGTTTTCGCAAGAGTCGAAGAAGTGCTTCGAGATCGGCCGGACTGACGCTGCGATATCGAAAACACTTCGCGGTCGATGTGGTGAAACACAGTACTCCGCGCAACTTTCGTTCCGTGAGAGGCTGCGAAAGTGCGCGCGAAAATGTTCGCCATTCACAACGTCATAGCTCATTTCCGACTGCACCGCTGTAGTCCATGTCAAATAATCCACGTCAAAGAAAATATTGTTAGCGGACTAGACGTCGACGACATCGCCGTGCGTATCGCAAATTGCGAGAACAAATTGCGAGAATGATGATTAGCACACATGCGCACTGCTTGAAGTCTGTCTTGGGTTAAGACAAAGTGCGACCCGTCGACGACGATCGTTGAATGAAAGCCTTCATCGAAGGCGGATATTCAAGCATGTAACAGTCACCGGTGCCTGCGTCTGCTAGGAACCGTCGTCGCGATTTCAATTGTTTCATTTTAATGGATGGGGAATGGAATTTATGCGTCCGATATTTGGCACGGCGGTAACGTGCTTGTCCGTTGCTGCGTTTTCACAAACTGTTGGAGCCCAGGTTTCCAGCGATGC